>JAGQHH010000233.1 GCA_020431945.1 Cyanobacteria bacterium HKST-UBA02
AAGCCCGGTGGAAGCACCCGAAAAGATAATCAGCCAGCTCCCGGGCAAGGCCAATGCCGACGTCCATATCGGGCGCGCCCTGCCGGTGAGTTTCCATACAAGCGACTATTTCGCCACGGTGATCGCCAATGCCGCCCTGGGCTATGACAGCTTCGCCTGCCGACTGGCCCCGGTCCGGGACAAATATGGTCTCACCTATGGTATCTACTCGGTGATCGATGATCCCACAGTCAGGTTCGGTCCCTGGTTCATCAAATATTCGGTGAACCCGGAGAATCTCGATCGAGCCCAGGAGATCGTCTCGTCCATCGTCGCCGACTATGTCAAAAATGGTATCACCACCAGCGAGCTGGAAACAGAAAAGGCTCACCTGGCAGGGGTATTCTCGGTCCAGCTCCGCTCGCCCCGGAGAATCGCCGAGCGCCTGGCTCTCTATGAAGTGACCGGAATGGGCGCTTCTTATATGGATAACTATCCGGAGAATCTCGCCCGGGTGACAAAAGAAGATGTGGACCGGGCGATCAGGAGCTATCTCGATATATCGAAAGGCTCGGTCATATCGGTCTCGGGAACCCTGGACGAAAAGAGCAAATGAGAAGAAAAAGACGCGCAGCCACCCTGGCTCTCCTGGCAATGACCCTGACACTGCCGGCCCCGGCGGTGGCAACCGGAGTTGCCGGAAATACCGGAGACACTCCTGTCAGGCTGGCTGCCCGGGGAAGGCTCGGTCTTACCGACCCGCATCTTTTCTATATCGACAATCAGGGCAAACGGGCGGTGCCCTACAGCTTCGAGCAGGCCATGCCTTTCTCCGAAGGAGTCGCCCCGGTTCTTTTAGACCAGCAATGGTCTTATATAGATAAAACCGGCGATCTGAAAATCGGCGCCGACTACAAACTCGCCAAGCCTTTTTCCGAAGGTATGGCAGCGGTGAAAGTAGGCGAGGACTGGGGCTTCATCGACAAATCCGGGGAGCTCAAGATCCAGCCGCGTTTCGCTGCCGTGAGACCCTTCCATGATGGTCTCGCCATTGCATTTGTGCGCAAGGGCTCGAAAGAATTCCAGGAGACTCCCGGAGACGATCTGAAAGCCCTTCTGGCCGATCCGAACCGGAGCAATATGCAGAAGGCCCTCCTGGCTATCGCCGGCTCTCGCAAAGCAGGGTTCATCGACAGAGACGGCAAATTCGTCATCCAGCCAGTCTATTCCTCCCTCATGGAATTCAGTGATGGTCTGGCTCTGGCCCGGGACAAAGACGGTTTCGCTTACTTAGACAAAACCGGGAAAGTCGCCCACAAACCCCAGTGCACCAGAGCCGAATCCTTCTCCCAGGGACTCGCCGCCATCGAGGTGGACAAGAAATGGGGCTTTATAGACACCAGCGGCAGGACTGTGATCAAGCCTCGCTTCGAAGAAGCTGGAAGCTTCGAGGGCGACCTCGCCCCGGCCAGAGAAGACGGCAAGTTCGGCTTCATAGACCGCACCGGCAAGTGGCTGATCAAGCCCCAATTCGACATGGTCTGGGAAGGCTTCCGGGACGGCACCGCGGTAGTCGGCAAAGACGTCTCCCCTATAAAAAATAGCTTCGCAGACATCACCAGATTCGGTGACGGTTATATCATCACCAGAAAAAAGGGAGCGAGCGATGATTTCGACGAATCGACCACTCCCCTTTTGCCGGGCTATTTCGCCTATCCCGATTTGAAATTCGCCCTGGTTACCAGAGACGGGAAGGAGCTGTGCAAGTTCGAGTACGAGCAGATAGGCAGGCTCGCCGACGGTTTGCGCTCGGCGAAGATAGACGGCAGTTTCGGCTATATAGACAATTTCGGAAATCTCATAATCAAGCCGCAGTACAAATGGGCCAATGATTTCTCCGAAGGCATCGCCCTGGTGAGAGAAGGCAGCAGCAAGTCCAGGAACGCCGAGCGAGCCGAGACTCTCCTCAAGCACTCGGTACCATCCCTGGTGAACGATCCCGCGCTCATCGAGAAAGACATCGCCGTAGCCGACCAGGTCATAGTTTTGGATCCGGAAAATACCCAGGCCCTGAGAGACCGGGGTTATCTGAAATGCTGCCTGGGGCAGTTCGAGAAATCCCTGGATGATTTCAGCAAGGTGATCGAACTCTGCCCCACCTCCAAAGAAGGCTATTACTGGCGCGGTCACTCATATATGCAGCTCGAGAAATATGCCAGCGCCCTGGGGGATTTTCTGAAAGCATCCAGAACCGATCCTAGAGATCCGAGAATCTATGCTGCCTCGGCAGTAGCCGTGCTGAAACTGGACAAGCCCGATGCCGCCCTCAAAGCAATCAATGCCGCCATAAAAATCGTCTCGGATCCTTATTACAAGAATATCCGTGCCGATATCTACGACCGCCTGGGCAAGCCGGAACAGGCACTCAAGGACAGGTGGAACGGCCGCCTGGCGAGCAATCCTTTCCCCTGGCCGGCCTGGCCCGAGTCCCTGAGCGATCTCGAGGCCGAGACCAGGAAGAAAGAGAAAGCATATGAGGCGCTGAAAGGCAAAGACAACAAAGAAGCTCTCGCCTTTGCCGCCACGGATCTGGCCGATGCCATCGACGCTCTCAGACGGCTGAAAGCAAGAGAGAAGAAAATGCTCGAGCTCGAGGATCTGTACAAGCGCTCTCTCAACCTGCGCCAGGAAGCTCTCGATGCCATCGGCTCCAGCAGTCCGGTGAATCAAGGTCGTGTTCGCACCCTGAAAGCCGATCGAGCCAATTCGATGGCCCAGCTATCGAGCTGGTACTCTCAGGCTGGCAGTCTGGAGGAAGCCGATAAGCTGGTCAACCAGGCCCTGGAGCAGGCCCGGGACATCAACGACAGCATAAAGATAGCCGACTATCTCAATGACCTCGCTCGCATTCATCTAAACCGCAAAGACAATGTCAAAGCCCAGGAATGCCTGGAGGAATCCCTGAAGATTACCGATGGCGCCACCAGCAATCTGATGAAGATCGTCAGGGGTCAGACCCTGAGCATCTATGCCATGCTCCTCAGCCGCACCGGTCAGGAATCCGGGTCCCAGAACAAGCTCGAGGAAGCCAGCCACCTTCTCAAGTTCGGCTCCGGCCTCGCTTATATGCCCAGCCCGCCCCGGGCGGCCAGGGACGCCACCGCTTCGGACATGCTCGAGCTGGCTATCCAGTGTCACGGTCTTTTCCTCCTCGATACCAGCCGGCAGTTCGCCAATAAAGCCATGGAGCTGGCAGAGAGCCAGGAGAAGAAAGACCAGGAGACGAAGAAAAGAATCAACAATTTCCTCAAAGGATCTCTGCCTGCCGAGCCGGTGGATCTCCCCCTCACCAAGGAATTTCTCGTGGCCCAGACCGCCGAGCTGGCAGGGGATCTACTCTCAGCCGAGAGCTTTTACAATCGCTGTGTCGAGAAAGAAAGCAAGTTCGAGCCTTCCTATGTCGCCCTGGGAAGAATCAACAGGCTCACCGGAAGCCTCAGTAAAGCCGAGAAGATGGTGAAAAAAGCAATTGCCATCAATCCCAATCATGTCCAGGCATGGCTCGAGCTCTCCCGGATCAACCTCGAGCGGGGTCGCAAACGTCAGGCCCTGACAGCCATAGAAGAAGCCCTCAATATCGATCCCGACAACCAGATGGCACGCTTCGAGAAAGAGAAGCTCGAAAGAGAAGCGACTCTCTAGAGAACGTAGACACCGACGATACAGTCGGCCTGCTGCATTACAGTCCTGACGATCTGACCGAGATAAAGCTGTTTGGTCGGCCGGCGCTCGCCGCCCATGATGATGGCATCGGCGCCGATCTCTTTGGCCACCGAGAGAATCGCGCCGGCAGCGGTTTCGGCTTCCCGGACCAGGGTCTCGATCTCGACCTCGAAAGCTCTTCCGAGCTTGTAAGTGCTCTCGGCAATGTCCTCGGTGAGAAACTTGACCGTGCGGCTGGGATCGCGTACGGACTCCACCACCGACAGGAAAGTGACATGAGCGCCGGTATCCCGGGCGATCACCAGGCCTAGCTCGGTGGACTTGAGCGAAGTCTCGGAGCCGATGGTGGGAATGAGAATCTTCTTGATGGGCTTGCCTTCATCCTTGTCCGGTCGCCTGATCACGAAGACCGGGCAGGGGCTGTCCGCCACCACGGCATCCACTGTTTCGCCGAAGACCGAAGGGTTGTTCTCGGAAGCCCTGGTGGCCCCCATCAAAATAAGCTGGTAGCCGAGTCTGGCCTCTTCTAGAATTTTTGCGGCCCGGTCATCGCCTTTGGCCTGCCGTCTGATCATCGTGACTTTCTGGGTGGTGGCGATCTCGCTCATAGTCGGCATCATCGCCTCGACCTTGGACTCGGTCTCTTTTTCTTCTCCCTCTTGGAACACAGTGAGGGCAGTAGCCTCGAGCATATGATCCGTGCCCAGGGCCCTCAGGATATGAGCGCTGATCGGGGCATAAGTACCACCGCCGGTGGGGACCAGCACCCTGGTGATACCAGAGAGGTGCGTGGTGGCTTTGGCTTCTTCTTTGTCCAGACGCTCCTGCTCCGCATCTCCGATGGTGACATGCTTGAGGGCCCACTTCATCAGTGGCGGTGTGATGGCGGTGGTGAGAAGGGACATGACGATGATGATGGAAAGAAGCTCGACGGTAATGATTCCCATGGAATAACCGAGGATGCCGACGATCAGTCCCATGGCTCCCGGAGCGTTGGCGCCGAAGCCGAGACAGAGAGCTTCCCATTTGCTGAGCCCGCCCCATTTGCCCCCGACGAAATTGGCGCCTACTTTGCTGGCGCAAGCAACCAGGGTCATGCCGATAGTAAGGAAGAAAAGCATGGGATCGGCCAGGAGTTGCAGATTGACATGCAGACCGGCAGCAGCAAAAAAGATCGGGGCGAAGATTCCCATGGTGATCACCTCGAAAGAGTGGATCACCCGTTTGCCCACAATGGGGGTCTGGGAAAGAAGGAATCCGCAGATGAAAGCACCGAGGACGACGTGCACCCCGACAAACTGCGTGAAAGCGGCGCTGAGAAGGAGGAGCACAGTGACCGCGGTGACCAGGGCATCGTCTTTCTCTGTGCGATCGTTTATCCAGCGCAGGAGGTTGAAGAAATACTTGCGGCCAAGAAATGCCACGATCAGGAAGGCGGCGGTTCCCACCGGCGCTTTGAGAAGCTCGGGACCGACGGTGGAATGGGCGCTTGCCAGGGCCGCCACCAGGGCGAGGATGATACAGCCCACGGTATCATGCACCAGGGCGGTGGCAAGGATCACCTGGGCGACATTCCGGCGCAGGAGCTTCATATCCATGAGAATCTTGGCGATCACCGGCACCGAGGAGACAGCGAATACGGTGCCCAGGAAAAGAGCCACGATCAGACGGTGTCCCGGATTGAGCAGGATATCGGCGGGGATGAGATAAGCGAAGCCGAAGCCTGCCGAGAAGGGCACGAGTATGCCCAGGACCGAAGCCCCCAGGGCCGACTTGCCCTGGGCTTTGATCAGCTCGACATCGGTCTCGAGACCGGTGAGCATGAGAAGGAAGATCACTCCGAACCAGGAGACGACTTCCAGGAGATTATTCTGATTGGTGGAGACCGGGAAGATGAGCCCGGCGAAATCCGGAAAGACCGTGCCGAAAACCGACTTGCCCAGGATAATCCCAGCCAGCATCTGGCCGATGACCGCAGGCTGGCCGAAACTGACCACTATCTGACCGCATATGAAAGCAGCGGTTAGAAGAATCGCTATCTGGAGAAGCAGGAGGAGCACTTGATGCTCTCCGAGCATCTTGACGTCGAACTTGCCGCCTTCTCTGAAGATCGGCTCCATACTGCTGGCTTTCTCCCGCAGGCTCTCGGCCCACTTGCGGGCGAGATGCTCCTGGGTGGAGCCGAAAACTTGAGCGTCCCGCTGAGAGGGCAGGGCGATGACATAATCGCCCAGGACAACGGCATAGCTTCCGTCGGGCCTCAGGGCCGCCTTGATGTCCTGGGGTTTGAGCTCGGGCTTGGTGAGAATCTCGTTGACTTTGGCGGTTATATGAGAGGCCCGCACCGACGCCTCCTCGCCATCCCCGTCCGTTACTAGAAATGCCGCTCCGCCGGCGACCCGCACGGCGGAGAAGTCATAAGTCTCCCAGGCCGCGGCTTCGGTGATGCCCGAGAGACCGAGGACAATGGCTGATACAAGAACCAGCAGGGTGGCTTTGAGGATTTTCAAGGGCTCTCGGAAAACTGTCGATTACTGGTAACAGGAGAATTATTCCATAGATATATACATCAGTGCGATCCGTTATTTCCGGATTTGCCGTTGAGCCTGAGACCAGCCTGTCTGGCAGTACCGATCCACTCGGTGCCGACGAAGACCAGGGCGGAAAGGAGGGTATATGGATGCCTGTTATCGGACAAAAGGACAGGCTTGTTTTTCTCGAAGACGAAATGCCCGATGAATTGCAAGATCCAACCCCCGGAAAAAAGGACCAGGGCTCTTTTCCAGTCGAAAAAGAACATGGGGATGGCCAGACAGATCATGGGCACCCCCAGGAGGTGTGTCATCCGGCACCCCGTGGTGGTGTGCTGACTGCGATAATAGGCCAGGTGCCGTTTCATGAAAGAATCGCTCATACCACTACTTTACAAGCTTTCCGGGATTTTCGAAAGTCATCCTCGGGGAAACCGGCTACTGGAGCCTGTTTCCGGGCACGGTCCGGAGCGTTCCCCGGGTTCTGCCGGAGAATTGCTCGAAACCGGACCCTATGGCTCGAAACAGGTTCTTATCCGGGGAATTCTCGGCTAAAATATCAGTAGGCCGATACCCGAGGGGTTCAGAAAGAAGAAGATGGGAAGAGACGACGACGATCGCGAAGGCTGGTCCTACGCCCGGGAGACCAAGTTCACCCAGATGGTGAAAAAGACCCAGGACGACCGGCAGAAGTTCAAGGAAGAGCAGCAGCAGCGTTCGCTTGACCGATCCAGACAATTCATCTCGGACGACAAGCTCGAGCACTTCGAGAAAGTAAGCATGCTCGACAAGTCCACAGGTCTTTTCAACTTCAAGACATTCATGCGCAAGCTCGAATATGAGCTCAAGCGAGCCAAGCGCTATAAGCGTCCCTGCTCGATCCTGATCGTCGAGATAGACGACATGGAGACCTATAGCCGCCAGTACGGCTCGATGATCGTCGAAGACATGCTTCGCTCCACCACCAAAATCATCAACAAAGCCATCCGTGACGTGGATATTCCGGGACGCTGCTCGGACAATCGCCTGGCAGTGATTTTCCCTGAGACCTATTCATCCCGGGCCGTAGTCGTGGGCGAACGTATAAGAGAAAGGCTGAAAGGGACCTCTATAAGCGAAGAGCTCAAGCACCTGCGAGTGACTTGCAGTGTCGGCGTGGTCTCATTCCCGACCCATGCCCGCAACGAGATGGACCTGGTCGACCGGGCCCTGGAGTTCCTGGCCAATGCCCAGGGCGAAGGCGGAGACCGGGTCAACAACGGCTGATTCTAGAAGTCCAGATCCCGGAGAGTGCGCTCTTCCGGTGAGCCGGTATTGCTGGTGGTGCCGGTCCCTGGCTGTCCGGGCACGGGCGCGCCCGGCACCGGCGCTCCGGTATTACCGGTAGTGCCCGCCTGGGAATTGATCTTGAGTGGAGGCATCGAAGTAGTGGTAGGAATCGGCCTGGTATTGATCGGCGGCGCCAGGGGCGGTGCCTCTCCGCCGGCTGTCTGGAAGCTCGGTCTGGGCTTGCCTGCTTCGACCTTATAGGCTTTGTAGAGAGCACCGTCCACGAAGATCTTGAACTCGACACTACCGTCTGTTTTGGTGTGCACTCCCGAAACGAACTCGAACTCTCTGGACTGTCGCGAGCCCAGAGGGCGGACGAATTCATCGATGAGACGGTTCTCTTTGGTCCAGAGGGTCTCGAGAGTCTTGCTGTCATAGAGCTCCGCCCTCAGAGACAGGGAGCCGACACTGCGGTCGCCGGGATTCCAGACCTCTCCTTCGATCTTGGGAGTCTTGCTTACCGGATCGAGACCCACCCAGACCTGCCTGAGGGTGACATCGGGCACCACGCTACTGGGATCGATGGAGCGAGCCTGCTGCAGATAAGCATACCCGGTATCGGTCTGACCGTTGTCCATGAGCTCTTTGCCACGGCGGGCCAGAAGCGACGAGAGCTCCCGCTGAAGCTGAGCGTCGTTGCTCAGTTCAATAGCCTTGCGCAATTGATCGATAGCCAGATCGAGCTTGCCCGAACGCTCGTAGATTTCGGCGGCAAATTGATAATGCTTGGGGTTCTGGGCTATATGAGTGAGCTTGGAGAGATAGTTGAGGGCATCCTCGTCTTTATTCTCGGCAGCGAACTGCTTGGCCATCTTCTCGTAGATCGTAGCCAGGCGAGCCTCGGCCTCGCCCAAACGGCTGCCGGCCTTGAGATCTTTCACTTCTTCCCAGCACCTGAGAGCGGTATCCAGGTCGCCTGTGGAAAGGGCTTCGTCTCCCCAGAGCCCGTCTAGATCGGCGAGCTCTCCTTTTTTGCCGGCCACATCCTGCATGGCCAGCGGTCTGAGGAGCTCGATGGCCCGGTCATATTTCTTTCGCAGACGGTAGTAATTGGCCAGGTCGGAAGCGAGCTCGGGCTCCGAGACTACGCCCTGACCGAGCTGCTGGGCTTTCTTGATGGCGTCCCAGGCCTGATCTACTTTGTCGATACCCACATAGGCCCGGGCCAGGAGCAGATAAGCCCTGGGCTCCTGGGGCTTGAGCTTCACGGCTTTGTTCAGGGTCTCGACAGCAAATGCGTACTGCCCTTTGGAAAGCTGCTCGCGGCCTTTGGCCAGGAGCCTCTGGTCATCGCTCGATTGAGTCAGAAAAAAGAAAGTAGCTCCGGCCGATATAAGTAGAATCGTAAGGGCGGTGGCGACACCCACCATGGTGGGGACGCCGGCACGGCTCTCATGCTTGAGATTCTTGGAGCGCCGCTTGGAGCCGCCTGCCGGAGCCGGCTCCGGAGAACCAGAAGCAGCAGGCTCGGCTTTCACCGATACACCTGCTGCTCCATTGTCCGATTGCTCTGTGGCACCTCTGAGATCCATTCCGCAGGATACGCACTTGTCGTACTGGGACGGATGATAGAGGTTGCAACCCGGGCAGCGCATTCGAATACTCCTGTAAATTCACATTATCCAGGGTAGCCCAGGTTGCAGCATTACGCTACTCGATTTCGATCTTGGCGCCTGCTTCTTCGAGCTTCTTCTTCATATCTTCGGCTTCTTCCTTTTTGATCTTTTCTTTGACCGGTTTGGGAGCCGAATCTACGAGTTCTTTGGCTTCTTTGAGACCGAGTCCGGTAAGCTCGCGAACGATCTTGAGGACGTTGATCTTCTTGTCGCCGACAGAAGTAAGGATGACGTCGAATTCGGTCTTCTCTTCTTCTTCAGCAGCGGCAGCACCACCACCGGCAACCGCGATAGCAGCCACGGGGGCAGCAGCGGTGACGCCGAAGGTGTCTTCCATTTTGGTTTTGAGCTCGGCAGCTTCGAGCAGGGTCAGTGAGCCGATCTGCTCGAGCAGTTCGTCAACTGAAAGTTTGGTAGCCATTTTCTTACTCCTATTTGATGATTAAGCGGCTTCGTTTTTCTTCGCGACTTCTTCGGCAAGAAGAGCGATGTCTCTGATGATGGACTCCATGATGCCGGCGATATTGCGGGCACCCGAATCGAGTCCGCCCATGATCGAGGACAGCAACTGCTCTTTGCTGGGCAGGCTGGCCAGGTCTTTGACCTGGTTCTCGTTCATGGTCTTGCCTTCCAGGACACCACCGCGGATAGTACCCTTCTTCAGCTTCTTCAGCACTTCGACGACCGTTTTGGTCGGCTGTGCCGGGTCGTCATAGCCGACCACGAATGCTGAGGGTCCTTTAGCCAGGCTCTCGAGCACCACAAAGTCGGACCCGCCAATTGCTCTTTTGACAAGAGTGTTTTTGGCGATGCGAAGTTTCGCATTGTCCTGGCTCAGGGTGCGACGGAAGCCTGTCAGCTCCTCGACGGTAAAACCTGTCAGATCAGCGACAATCACCACCTTGCCGTCTTTGAAGAACTCTTGCAGTTCGGCGACAACCTCCTGCTTGCGTTCTTTGGTGGCCATATGACGCCTCCTTATTGGGTCATAGTGTTCCTTTGCAAATACGGCAAAAAAAAATCCCTGCCGTATGCCGCAGGGACCACACAGGACAAGTCCCTCCGAAGCGGGGCTTTTCCAGGAGATAGAATCTCTTGTGTGACCTAGGCCGGCGATTTCTCATTAAACGCCCCTAATATCGGGACGTACCGACTGTCTGCGGTCGGCGCATGAAGCGCAGCGTGGATTGTCCCAGTTCAGCCTGGCCAGGTCAAGGATATGGTCTCAATATTACAGGGGCCCGATGCATTCTTAACATCAAGCCTTAAAATAGAGCGATGGATATCTTCGAGAAACATGTATTCGTTTGCACCACCGGCAAGACCTGTCCCGAAGAAGGGGCGGAGGCAGTACTCTCGGCCTTGCGCAAAGCAATCTTCGACCGGGGTCTCAAGCACAAGATCAGGATAAACAAATCAGGCTGCTTCGATCAGTGCGGCAACGGCCCGATGATCGTGGTCTATCCGGAGACGGTCTGGTACTGCCATGTAAAAGAAGAAGACGTGGAAGAGATCGTCGAATCTCATCTGGTAGGCGGAAAGCCTGTAGAGAGGCTCTTTTACGACGGTCGGGGAAGAATCAGATAGAGCCAAAGAAAAAGGCGCCGTCAGAAGGCGCCCTCATAAATTGTATGTATATTAATCCTGGGTCGCTTTCGACTCCTGCCGGCTAAATTGTTTGTGCCCAAAATCCTGTTTTTCAAACGATCCATATCATTAAAATTTTGGTCAAAACCCGGAGCTGGGCTCGTCTGACCACTGTCTCTTCTTTACCTTGATCGGCAGAGCATAGATGGTGGCAAGCCTCTCGCTCACGTTCCGCAGAGCCGGGATGCGGCTCTGAGCGGCATAGCGCTTGACCGATTCCATGGTGATGTCCCGGGCCATGGGAGTGAGATCCGGCATCTTCTCTATGAGTTTGAGGATGAGATAAAGCGATTTGATCCGGTCGTCGTGGGAGGGTCTCTGGGCCTCCCGGCAAACAGCCTGCATGAGCGGCTCGTAGGGGAAGTCCACCGGCAATATGTCCAGACGGGGATAGATGAACCGCACCGCCGCCGCCCTCACCTTGTGATTGGTATCATCCACCGACCGGATCAACAGGTAACAAGTCCTGGAGTAGAGCCCCGCCCAGTTGAGCTGTTCGATGGCCCGGCAGCGCCTTTCGGGATTGGGGTCGCTCCGCACCACCTCGAGCCAGTCATCCCGCATGGCCGGGCCGAAACGTCTGAGGTCCTCGATGATCTGATTGGCGGCCTCATCCGAGTAGAGAAGCACGCCTCCCTCATAACGCTCCTTCGCCGGGCGACCTTCGCTCTCGAGAAGCTCCAGGCGCTCGTGCAAACGGTCCAGGAGTATGTCGGGCTTTTCGCTCTTGGTCAGGACATTATGCGGATTGTCCAGAAGCCTCGTGGGGATCTTGTCGTGGGACCGCTCCACCACATCGACCGCTATATAGACCCTGTCCGGCGGAGAGAATATCTTCTCTATGTTGACGGGAAGCCTGGCTTTCTCGAAATAGCTCTCGAGCTTCTGGCAGGCCCGGTCCACCGACTTGATACTGGCACCGCTGCGCAAATGAATGATTCCTTCGAGCTCACCGCGAGTGATCTGGGAGGAGCCGAAAAATTCGAGCCCTTCATAGCTGTAGCCCTCGTCCCCGGAAGCTCCCGCCGGCAGGACGAAAAGCGCCAGCAGCAGGGCACATACAGCTCTATAACCGCCGATCAAGACGGCTCCTCGCCGGATTCCTCGCTGGAATCTTCGCTGGACTCTAGGCCGGGAATAACGAACTCCCGGGGTCCACCTTTGCGCAGCTTCTCGGCATGAGCCTCGAGATCGTCGGCAATCTCTTTCTCGCCGAGGCGGCGCATGAGACCGGCATAAATGACCACAGTATTGATGAATATATCGCTTTTATGGGAATAGGCCTTTTCCCTGAATGCCAGCAACCGCTCGTAATAGTCTGCGACATCCCTGGTGGCTGAGCCGAAGTCGGCGCTGGTGCAGAGGTAGTCGACCTCGGTCATGAGATCGATGTCCTTCTCCTCGAGAGCGCTGTTCCAGAGAGACATCAACCTGGTCCGCACATCCCGGGCTTCCTTGATACTGCCCGTGCGATCGAGACTCTCGGCATAACTGACCAGGCAGGCGCTGAGATAAGACTTGTCCACCGGGCTCTGACCCTCGATATGGGAGAGAGCGCGCTCATAGAGCATGATCGCCTGCTCGTGGTCACCATTTTTTCTCGCCTGGGCGGCGCTGGCGAGACTGGACTGGATCTGCGCCGGAGAGACGCTGCCCTGGCGCGAATTCGCCTGCCAGAGAATGATCGCAAGAAGAGTGAGAGCAGCGCCTGCCGCGAGAGGCCAGTTAGCAAGCCAGCTCGAATCCATGGCTCAGCTAGCTCTTTTTAGCCGAAGAGCTCTCTTTCTTGCCTGAGCCACCGGCATCACCAGCGGAGCCTCTATCTTTAGCGGGTCCGGGCTTAGATTCGGATTTAGAGTCGGATTTCGATTTAGACTCAGATTTGGACTCGGCCTTCGCGTCAGACTTCTCTTCGGATTTCGAATCTTTCGAATCTTCGGTCTTGGCGCCTTCGGCTGGTTTTTCAGAAGTCTTGTCAGATCCCTTTTCTGATTTCTCGGATCCTTTTTTCTCTTCACTGGCTCCTTCAGCCGAGGTGCCATCGGATTTGGTGCCATCGTGAGCTTCGCCACTCTCGTCTTCTTCCTCTTCCTCGCTTACCGGCTTGGGCTCGGGCTTCTTGGGCACTTTCGGAGTGCCGTCGTCTTTATAC
>JAGQHH010000234.1 GCA_020431945.1 Cyanobacteria bacterium HKST-UBA02
CATGGACTGCCTGATCACATCGCAGGCACCACTGTTACCTATGCTCGCCAGATTGACTGCATCAGGAGCGAGGTTCTGATAGCTGGCAACGGCGGCACTGGCCAGAGGATGGCCTCCCTCGGCGGCCTGGGCGAAACGCTGGCCGAACTCGGAGGTACCCGGAGCATCTCCTGCCTGCATGGCGCTCACCGCCACGCCTCCGGCAGCCGCCACAGTGGCGGCGGCATAAGAGGTATTGCCTTCCAGGGCTCCCTGCAAGACCTGCGGAGTGATGCCCATATTGGTGGCGATCTCGTTGATGGCTCCCTGCTGGGTGGCACCGTCGCCGTGCAGAGCAGTCTGCACGGTCTCGGGCGATCCGAAGAAGCTCATCACCTGCTGGGTATCCGCAGAGGCAGCCACCGTGCTGTCGGCATTGGTGCCATAGGCGGCCTGGACAGCCTGATAGGCGCTCTCGTTACCCTGGGATGCCATAGACAGGATCTGCGGGTCGGAAGCCACCGAGGACTGTACCATTGCCTGGGCAGCCTGATCTCCGGACATAGCCCGATTGAGTACAGGTTCGCTGACACAATGAGCAGCAGCAACGGCTGTCTGAGCAGAGACGTCGCCTCCACGAGCGAGTTCCTGGACAGCTTCGGTCCGACCGGCAGCTGCCATGAAGGTGGCGGCGGCACCGCCGTCTCCGTGGAGTGCCCGATCGATGGTGCTGTGCATGGCTTGCCCTGCCGGAGTGGCGGGATCGATATTGAGGGCTCGATCCAGCTGCTGGATGGCAGCCTGATCCCCTCGGGCTATAGCCGATGCATCCACACCCAGATCCTGGATTGCGGCCTGGGTCTCGCTGGAAGCCGCATAGAGCGCAGTTTGCGGGCTCGGATCATAGGCTATGCCTCCGATGCCCGCATCGGTGCTCGCCTGCACGGCATTCATTACCGAGGCAGCCCCTTCGTGACCTCCCCGGGCCATATTCTGCATCTCGGGGCTGGTGGCCATACTGTTCTGCACGGCGAATTGAGCCGACTCATTGCCCCGTGCAGCACTCATGACAGTGTCCATGTTCTGTCCGTGGGCAGCAGTGACTGCTGCTTGAGCCAGGACATTGCCGCCATGAGCCATGGCAGAGATCTGCTGATCGCCACCGGCCATTGCCATGACCGTGGCGGAAGCCGACGAGTCACCACCGACAGCGTCCCGAAGGACTTCTGGCGCCACATGCATACGGTCGGCCATCTGATTGATAAAGCCTTCGCGCTGTTCGGCGCTACCGCCCATGGCTTGCTGGACCGCCTCCGGACTTGAGTAAAGGCCCATTACGCCCTGAGCATTATGCGAGGCGGCCCCCATGACGTCGGCACGTTCGCCGGTGACGGCATGAATCGCTCTCATCGCGTCTCCCGACCCGCCCGGCGCCGCAGCATCGAGCATCACGGGGTTGCTGGCGATGGCTCGCTGGAGCTGGTGCTTGGCACCTTCGTCCCCGGCTATCGCCTGGTTCATTACATCGGCGGGTGCAGCCTGGGCTGCCAGAATCGAGGCATCCCCCTGCTGGCAGGCCTGCTGGATCTGCTCCGGCGACATGCTCGCCATCTCCTGACGCCCGTGGGCTGCCAGAACAGTGGAAGCGTCCTGGACATCGCCGTGGAAGGCGCCTCGAACCGTGTCGAAGTGATCCGGACCCATACCCATAGCTTCGGATACCTGCTGCTGGGCCTGGGCATCCCCCTGCATGGCGGAGCGCATCAAATCGGGTGTGACACCGGCTTCCTTGAGCTCGTTCTGGGTCATCTGAGCAGAAGCCATCATGGCCTGGGTAGCTTCACCGTTGTGCTGCAGGACGGCGCCGGCAGCCAGAGGATCGCCGTGGGCAGCAGCCATGATTGTGGCTTCGTTGGTCATAGGCGCTATCTTGAGCGCTTCCTGGGCAGCCATATTGCCTTCCGCAGCAGCGCGGTGCAGGGCGCTGCCCGGGTCATGCATGGCAGTATGACCGGCAGCAGCCATGGCTATAGACGCCGATCCGGAATCACCGTGCAGAGCGGCATCGAGCACATTGGGCGCCACGCCGAGCTTCTGATCGATGGCTTGTATAGATTGCTGGTCGCCGTTCAGGGCATCCTTGAGCATCTGATCCGAGACTCCGGCGCCCTTCATCAGATCCTGGGCGCAGGACTGAGCCAGTTCAGCCTGCGGATTGCCGGCGAAGTCTTTGTCGATTCCGTTAGCCAGGATATCGTTGCCGCCCGGGGTCTGGTGGACCTGGTCGAGACCGAGCTCCGAAGCTAAAGGATTGGCGCTGGCCATGGCATCGGCTCCGGCTGTCAGAGCGTTGCCGGTGAGCGGATCGATCGGTGTATGCGCGCCCAGGTCTGCACCGGTGGTGCCGGCTATGGCGTGATCGATCATCTGATCAGCCGCATGAGCGCCGGGTCCGAGCACATCGGAGGCGGCACCGCCCATGAGACGATCAGTCCCGGCTGCGCCGGCTGTGCCGCCGGCCAGGTCGGTGAGCGGCGGACCGTTACCGTCCATTAGGTTACGTGCGTTATTGAGAGTATTGTCCAGGTCGCCGCCCAGGTTCATACGGTCGCCCAGCTGGTTGAGAGCGTCTCCGCCCTGGGAGAGAGCATCGCCGCCCTGACCCATCCTGTTGACCATGGCCTGGTAGGAGAGATTATTGACACTAGAGCCACCCTCTCCACCTTTGCCACCACCGAGCATCGACCCGGCCCCCAGGGCACCGGCTATACCGGCGAGAGTCGAGGCTGCCGAGCCGGCCTGATCTCCTTTGTCGCTTCCCGGAGGCGGTCCGGTATCGACGGCACCTGGATCTATTGCGCCCTTGGCCGCGCCGGGTCCATCGACACCACCAGTGCCACCACTGAGGCTGGCGCTGGCATTACTGTCCGCGCCTGTGCCCGGAGGGCTGGCGCCGGCTGTGAGATTGCCGGATGCCCCGACATTCACCGAGCTTCCGGCAGCAGCACCGCCCTCGACACCACCGGTGAGTCCGGCAGGACCGACAGGATTGCTGCCCGGCAGACCGGTAGAGCCGGTCGGCGAAGTAGCAGCATTGTCGGCGGTGCCAGTGCCTGTGCCGGCGCCGGGAGCCGCGGCGCCGCCGCGCTGACCCTGACCGCCACCCTGGCTGCCTCCGCCGCCTCCACCACCGGAGTTCGTCAGAGCACTCTGAGCCTGGCCGGCAGCACCGGCCACAAGAGCCGAGAAGTTGAAGGCTTTCTGGACCGCATCGATAGAGAGGAGCAGAAGCGCTGTTATATAAACAGTACCGGAGTCACCGACACCCTTGAAGGCTGCCATCAGGAAGATGACGGTGTTCCAGAAGAGACTCCAGAAACAGAGGACGATAACACCTTCGCACCAGTTGGGGAAGGCGCTCTTGAGCTGACCGATGGGCCAGACCCAGAGAGCAGCAGCTATCGGTCCCATGCACCAGAGATAATATAGATAGACGAGCTGGAAAGCGCACATGACGTTCCAGGTCAATCCGACCGTAGCACCGGCACCGTTGACCAGAAGCCTGTTGACCGGCTTGGAGGCGATTACCGCTTCGTCCGGGACCCGGGATTCATCCAGACCGGCACAGGGATCGTAAAGACGCAGGTTGAGAGAGAGCTTTTCATATGGCGCCCAGACATCGTTTCCGGGGCTGTTAGGATCAGGCTGCTCGGACTCTACGATAGCGTTGAGGTTGGAAGTCGGAGGGTTGATCGGATAAGCACGCTTGATCGCGCATTTGGCGTGCTCATACATATCGCCACCGAAGATTCGCTGATACTCCTCGGCAATGGTGTGCCTGATTGAGTTGGACACATCTATACCGTAGTTGATTACCAGGAACGAGCCCGGTATGAGGAATATCGCCATGATCGACTTGATGATCCCATCGAAAGGATTGACCTCGCCGACAATCGCTGGCGAGCCCTGAGCCACGATTGCCCTGGCCTGGGCCAGCACCGCTCCGGGAAGCAGTAGCAGCACAGCCATGGGGATGAAGAGCTCATATCTGATCCGCTGCCAGACGTTATCCGGCTCGGCGGTGAAGTTACGGATTGGCTGCCGGACATACTCGATGGCGGTTATGTTCTGGTTCACCGACATGTTGGCAGTAGAGTTACCGGCGGAGTTGGCCTGCACACCACTGATGGTGGTGGCCATCCACATCACTTTTTCGGGATCGAAGAGCTGCTCGAGAAAACGGTTATGGTTGTATCTCTCGATGATCTGGAACTGCGTGTCGGACACGGGATAACCGAAGGTCTGGAAGAGGTTCTCCATGATCGCTTCGTCACGATAGGTGGGAACTTCGGACATCGCTTCCGGGATCTCGACCGGCCATTCGAAGACCGGACCGGAACGATGGTGCTCCACCATGCCCGGACCTACCGACTCTTTGTTGACGATGACATCGTGACCTTCCGGGTTCTGTGAACTCAGATCGCGTCCGTCTATGGAGATGGGACCGTGCTGGGCTGCAGCCTTGTTTCGCAGGAAGTAAGTCTTGCGAATATCCCAGTGGGTCATGGGGTTGGAGTCCGGAGTCGAGAACTGGAAGGGCTGTGCGAAAGCCGGCTGACCGATTACAGCCAGGAGAACGTACAAGAACGCCGTCGACAGGATCAAATGTCCTGCTTTCAGTCTCGGTCTCTTGTGGGGGGCGCTCATTTTCTTGTTTTCCTCTGCTACTTTCGATGTCCTGGTCGTTTCTATTTCTTTTCTTCTCATGTCGCCACCCCCTAATCGCCATCAGGAGGAGGAGGGACATTGAAGTCAGCTGGAGGCGGTGGCGAGCTGTCGCCCGAATCACCGGAATCCTCCTGACCCTGGCCACCCTCGAGGTTGACACTGATTTCGGAGGCACCGCCGTCGGAGCCGCCACCGGCGTCACCGCCACCCGGGCTCTGGGCACCGATGGCCTGTGAGACTTCGGAACCGGACATGTTGTCGTTGACAGCAGCCTTGTTGGCATCGCCACCCTCGACACCGCCACCGGATGGAGAGGTGTCCACCGGCGGTCCGTCACTGGGCATGGCCGAGACATCTGCGCTGCCGCCAAGATTGGCCATGGCCGCTTGCATGGCATCGCTGGCGCCGCTGCCGGCCTGACCGGATATGTCGCCGCCACTGCCATCGATTGGCGGTGCATTGCCCTGAGCCGTCTGGTCTTGACCGGAGCCGGAACCGTCGCCTCCAGCACCGCTCTTGTCACCACCCTGGTCGGACATGGGAGGAGCATCGTGATCGGGGCTCTGGGAGCCGCTGTCTTGCTTGCCTGAACCGGAGCCTGAGCCGGAGGAATCGGGACTATCACCACCGCTGTCATCGGCGGAGCCAGCCGTACTGGGTCCGCTGCCTCCGCTGTTGTCGGTGACCTGTACATTGGATTGATTGTCGCTCTGGCCTGACCCGGTGTTGCCGGTCGTACCCTGACCGCTGGCACCCTGATCGCCCTGACCGCCCGGCGTTCCTCCGCCGGTTCCTGTCGGTGCGCCACCGGCGCCTCCGGCACCACCTGCACCGCCACCGCCGCCACCCGCGCCCTGGGCGATCTGGCTGCCGGCTTTCTGAATATCCTGGGTGCCCTGGTAGGCCTTGGCAGGATCGAAAGTAAAGGGATTCATCGAGCTCCAGATCATCAGAGCCTCGAGACAGGCGAAGGTCGCCACTTCCCATTGCAGGCTGTTCTGTCCCCCGAGCTGCTGCATATAGACCAGGCGCTGGGTCATGATAGCCAGACCGACACACCAGTAGAATCGCCAGAGGGAGACCATGATCACCGCCTGGACCCAGTTGCCCCAGACCGATCGGAACAACTTCTGATCGGAGTTCAGCTCAGGCCAGGCGAAAAATGCTGCGGAGAGGGGACCGAGGAGAAATAGGTAGCAGACATAGACTACCTGGAAAGAGGTGAGCACGATGAGCATCAAAGACATGCCATATGTGCTGCCGTTGAACATGACCTGCATGACCTGGGAAAGAGCCAGCTGATCTTCCTGCTTTGTTTCTCCTTCCGGAATATTGGCACCGAGACCTTCTCCAAGGAGCCCGAAGACCGTCTCGAAGAAATTCATCAGACTGTTGTAGGCATTGAAGAAGCCCTGGGCGACGCCGCCGAGACCGAACATCCCGGCGATTCCCACCACGGTATTCTGGAATCCGCCTCCGGATCCGGATCCGCCACCAGCACCGCCAGCAGTATTACCGGCAGCAGTGCCGCCCTGGGCGCCACCGGCCTGGGCACCGCCGCCGAACGCGCCCTGACCACCCTCAGGAGGCACGATGGCGTTGATGTGGTTTTCGTGCGGATCGATGTTATAGGTAAGCTCATGTGACCAGTCGAGAATAGCCTGGACATCGATCCAGTCCTTGACGCTATCAGCCATGGAATTGCCGACGTCTATTGAATAGCTGACGATTACTTGAGTCCCTGGAATTAGAAAGACTGCCATCACCGATCGGATGATTCCTTCGAAGGCTTCACCGCCTCCGAGATCGAAACCCTTGCTCACAGTCGCTTTAGCCTGGGAGATCACAGCACCGGGAAGAAGGAAGAGAATCGCCATGGGAACGAAGCATTCCTTATACATGCGCTGGACCATCCAGATCGCATGGGTCAGATCTTTCCAGGGAGGGCTGGGGGCAGTGGGGGTGCCGGCAGCTTCGTTGGCTACGTTGATCAGAGTACCGGTGCCTTCGGCGCCGTTGAGAATGAAGTCGACTGCCTGATTCCAGGCTTCTTCGGATACGCCGGCAAGACTGTTGGCTGCCGAAGCGCCCTGGATCTGAGAGGTATTGGTGGCCATCCACATGATCCGCTCGGGGTCGTAGAGAAGCTCGAGAAGACGCTGGAAGTTTTCACGCTGGATGATCTGGAACTGGGTGTCCGAAACCGGATAGCCGAAAGTGGTAAGGACATTGTCGAAAAGCTCGAGGTCGCGATATTGCCGTGGGTGGTCCACGGCTTCGCCGAACTGCCAGTAGCAGACACCCTGATAAGGATCGTCATTGCAGAACTTGATGAAAAACGGATAAGCAGTGATCTGCTCGGTCACCTCTTCGGGATTTTCGTCTGTGGGAAGCGATTCGAGCAAGCGAGTCGGGTTGTTGCCGCCATTATTGCCCTGCTGTCCTCCACCCTGCTGGCCACCGCCGGCCTGACTGCCGCCACCCATCCAGCCATCCCAGAGATCGCCGAAGTAGTCGCCTATACCACCCGAGGGCATCTCGGTCGGCATGACGGCGGCGCGGAAAGTGTCCATCCGATCTTCATCCCGGGCATGCTTGGCGAAGGGGTTACGCTTCCAGTAATTCTCTCTTATCCGGTGCTGGTCGGTGTCGTTGATATTGACCACATCGGCGCCTTGGGTCTGACCGATCTGGTTGGTATTGCCGTTGCCGCCTGGCATGGGCATCGGGCTGAAGGGCGCAGCCGGCTGTGCCAGAGCGCTGCCGACAGTAAGCCCCAGGGTGAGGGTCAGGGTGAGAAAAAGTACTAAGGCACGACAAGACAAGTTTAGGGCGACAAGGCGCAGGTGAGTCATTCTCATTTACCTGGATTGAGCTGGAGCGGGTGAGTGGTGCAGCGTTAAGCGTTCAGCAGGTGCTCTGGTAAGGCAACTTCAATAATGAGGCATCAACATGACAAATTTGTGAAAATTCTGTGGAATTTCGTCAATTACTTCGACGCTTCAACTGAATATTGCTCGAACCGTTGGTGATGTTGACGACAAGCCGGTCATTCCACGGCCTGCCGAAGATTGTGATTTTTCCCTTGACCTCCTGGTTGGGTTTGACCAGTGTCGAATCGAACTCTGCTCTCATAGCTGCTTCCGAAATCTTTCTGTTACCTTCCGAGATGGATACATCATCGGCGGAGAGCTTGAAGTTCTCGCTGCCGGTATTGCGGATGGCCACTGAAAGAATCGACTTTCTTGCAGTTATGTCGACATTTTTCAACTCGAAACTGATGGGACCGGACGCTGCTTTTTCTGTGCTACCTGCATCCCTGGGCATGACGGGATTGGTATGTCTGGTAGTAGCAATCGGACCGGGAGAGGGTGCAAGATCCTCGCCTCCATCCGACTTGCCGAAAAGGCTTTTTCCCTTTTTGGCTTTTGGCTTTTCAGCAACTCGGGCAGGTTTCTCGTCCTCGGCTGTGGCCTCGGAACGAGAGCTTCCCTTGTTACCGAAAAAGATTTTCCCCATAGACCCCAAAACGCCATTGTGGGAGCCGCCTTCTGGCTCCACAGGTTGCGCGGACTTTTCAGCCTGCGCCAGAGTGCCGATACTCGGTGTCACTCCTGAGACTCTTCCTATAATCGTGCGTGCCGCATTGGCACCGGCCACGGCGGCGAGCTCGTACTGAGCCGCCTTCATATCTTCTCGGGCCGATTCCGCCTCATTCTGAGCACTGGCCATATCGGCAGCAGCTCTCTGCTTCTCGGATCGGGAACCGGCCACTTCGACTTCTTGCTTGCGAGCTGCCACGGTCTGCTGGCTGAGGGCAAACTTATTATAGGTATAGAGATACCGATAATAAGCCTGAACCAGGTCATGCTGCAGCTTGGCCACCTGACCGTCCACTTTTTTGTTGAGCTTCATCGGACGGAAGACAGCGGACACCGTGCGCGGAGGCACAGTGAACATGCCCCTGGTGGCATCCGGGGGTAGACCCACATTGACTCGTTTCAGAATCGGCAGAAGATTGCCGTCCTGATTGAGGACATCTTCGAAAGCATAGCTACCCAGGGATCCGTCCCAGAGGACTTTCAGGTCTTCACGTTGCTTGTAAGGCGACCGCGAAGGCATGCCGGTAGGCCGGATGGGCACGAAATCGCTTTCTTTCTTCTTCTCCGAGCGCCGCTCGTCGTCCTCGTCTCGATCTTCCTGGCCGCGGCTGCTGTTGTTGCCGAAAAGACCCGATGGTCTCTGGGGTGGCGGCTGCTGCATGGCAGGCATTTGCGGAGCAGGCTGATAGGGAATCGCATAAGGATTGAGATACGGGTTGGCATATGGATTGCCGTAGGAGTTGGCGTATGGATTCGGATAGGCGCCGGGATCACCGACTGCGGCCTGGGTGGAGAGCGTCACCGCCGGAGGTGGCGGAACCAGGCCGCCGGCTATGGCGCCGGGAGGCGGCGGAGGCACCGACGTGGGTGTGTAGTAAGGGCTGTAGCTGGCGACCTGAGCCTGGGGCGGCGCATCCACCACCGGCGTAGTATCCTCCGCCGGCGCCAGGCTCGTCGTATCCAGAGTGGCACCACCAGCACCGATATTGGCGGCAGCCGGAGCGAAAGGATTGAGAGCCGTGAGCAGGGGCTGATTGGCGATACTCTCGGCTGGCGGTGCTGAGATGGGCTCGGTGGAGACCTTGGGAAGGATAGAGCCGAAACCGCTCAGGTCGGTGACATCCGGAGAGCCTCCCTGTTGTTTCGCCAGGGCTTCCTGAGCCTGACGCATCTGCTCCTGCTGGGCTTTGATCTCGTCTTCCTTGAGCTGGGCTACCATGCCCGGGTCTGCTTTCGGCCTGAGCTTGCCCAGCACGCTACCCTTGCCTGCCTGTGCTGCGCCTCTACTAG
>JAGQHH010000235.1 GCA_020431945.1 Cyanobacteria bacterium HKST-UBA02
GCGCCGTATTTCGAACGACGCTGACGACGATCCTTGACGCCCTGGGTATCCAGAACACCGCGCAGGATGTGATAGCGGACACCCGGAAGGTCCTTGACCCTGCCGCCCCGGACCAGAACCACAGAGTGCTCCTGGAGGTTGTGACCGATACCCGGGATATAAGCCGTTACTTCGATGCCATTGGTCAAGCGCACCCTGGCGATCTTCCGCAGAGCCGAGTTCGGCTTCTTAGGGGTGGTGGTCTTAACCTGAGTGCATACTCCGCGACGTTGCGGGCAAGCCTTCAGGGCCGGAGACTTGGTCTTGAAAGTGACCTTTTTGCGTTCTCGGCGGATGAGTTGATTAATGGTTGGCACCAGAAAGCTCCTGAATATAGATAACGAAAATCGAGCGAAAGGCAATGATACCGACAGTCTCGGAATCATGTCAACGCCGCCGAGCTCTCAAACAGCGAAACCGTGAGGATTCGGCGACATTAAAGCTTATCAGATGATGTACAGGGCTACCGGGCAGTTTCTCAATTCTTTTACAAATCAGCAGGGGCCCTAGTTGTCACTTGCAGAACTTCAACCGATATCGGTTGAAGTTCCAGAGACCAGATGGTCAAGAGCTCGAGAATTAAGCCCCGTCTTCGTCGAATCCTTCCATGATCCTGTATTCAGGGCTTATAAAAGGAATATTGATGGCCGGGCGGCCAAGAGGTGGTATCGTCACCGCCTGATCGATTGAGAGGCGCGGGCGTTTGGCTCGTAGCCAGTGCTCTCTGCCGACCAGGGAGAAGGAGCCGACGCGATCGAGACCGGTACGATCCAGGGCTTCGATGAGGGATTTCTGGAAGTCGTAAACCTTTATGACCACCATTCCTTTCATCCCTGCTTTTCGCATCATTGTGAGAACAAATTCAACTACGGCGTCGGCGAGATGCTCGAAGCCCTGGTTGACCAGGAATTCGATATGGAAGTCTCCTTCCCTGTGGGCGCTTACCTTGGCGGCGCAGGGAATGACGTCCCTGCCTTTCTCTTCGACGACCCAGTACCAGGATCTGTGTTTGAGAAGCTTGCGGGTCATTTTTTCGAGCGATTCGATATTGAGCTCGGGGACTTGATAGTCTTCGGCGACGAAGTCGTATACGCGCCTGATGTCTGCGGGCAGAATGCTTTGATGGAGCTGGAAGAGATTGCTCTGGTCTTCGGGGCGGGCCAGACGGAAGCTTTTGAGAACTTCCGGATCGGCGGTTTCCTGGAAGTCTATGGGGACCTGGTAATAAGTGATCCTTGTCAGCCTTCGAAAACCGCAGGAGCCGAGGAGTGACAGACCGGCGGAGTTCTGGTCGGAGACTTCCGCTGTGAAGTGGTTGATGCCCTGGCTGCCGAATTGAGCCAGGACGTACCGGATGAGCTCCTGGGCGATGCCACGACCCCGGTGCTGGGGATGGACCACTAGATGATCTATATGCCAGCAGTTGTTCGATTTGCCTGTTGAATCAAGGGAAATCAGACCGAGTACAACGCCATCGTCTTTGGCGACATAGACGGAGGGGCCGAGATGCCAGTTGCAGGGCAGCCAGTGCTGCCAGAAGGTGAAGCCGGCATCGAAGATTTTCTCTTCCTGGCAGAAGCTTTCGTAGGGCACAGGTCCGTCCTGGTGGCGAAGAAGCGCTCGGACCTGGGCGGTATCAGTGAGGAAGAATGGCTTGATCTTGATCATCTATAAAAGGAAGGAATCAGCGCCGCTATCAGGCTTTATGATACCACGAATTGTCAAGCGGAGAGGCTTTTCGGACACTGGCAGCCCGACAGGGCGCGAATAAGATAGATCGCAGCCCGGCTTTGAGATACGGCATTCTTTGTATTGAATTCGGTTTATACTGAAATCGTGCTGGTTCTCGGGGACCTCAGTCCCTGAATGCCGGCCGTTTCGGACTTGAGTCGCGGGAGTCCCGAAGGCATGGCCAGGGCTAAGCAGAGCAAGACTGCGGAAAAACAGAGCAAGAGCACCGAGAAGGACGGGAAGCCCCCGTCGAAGACGATTGCGGACAATCGCCGGGCGCGTCATGAATATGAGGTTCTCGAGTCTCTCGAAGCTGGTATCGAGCTTTTCGGAACGGAAGTGAAGTCGATGCGGCAGGGCAAAGCCAATCTTCAGGACAGTCATGCCCGGATCGAGGATGGAGAGGTATGGCTGTATAACTGCCATATATCCCCTTATGACCACGGCAATCGTTTCAACCATGACCCGGTCAGGAAGCGGCGCCTGCTCCTCAATAAAAGAGAGATTTTGAAACTAAAATCTAAGATACAAGAGAAGGGTCTGACCCTTATTCCGCTTAAACTATACTTCAAGGCCAACTGGGTGAAGGTCCATCTGGGTCTTTGCCGGGGCAAACGGCTCTATGACAAGAGACAGACCATCACCAAGCGCGACGCCGATCGGCAGATCGAGCGGCTGGTGAAAAGCAGACGATAGTAAGACGATATTGAAAATACGAGGTGATTCGAGAGAAGTATGAGACTGGCTAGAGAAACCGTCGATTTCAAGATCCTTCTGAAACTGGTTCCGGCTCTCTTTCTCCTCGCCCTGGGCGCCGCTTGCGCGGCACCGGCCGGTGCCGACGAGAAGCAGAAAGCACCAGTGGCGGTGCTGAACAGCAAGGTCAATGCCGGCACCTATCAGTACCAGCATCTGGGCACCTACGAAAACGATTATTTCGAGTTCAAGCGCACCCTCGGCGCCGCCAATATCCAGTTCGACGAGATCTATGACGGCGACCTGGCGGCCGGCAGAGCCCGGCTGGGCGCCTACAAGCTCGTGGTCGTTCCGCTCCTGGTGGACATGTCGGCAGACGCCGTCAACGGGCTGACCGAGTATTATCGTGGCGGCGGTCGGGTCCTGATCACCGACGGCGGCGGCCAGCTTCAACCCGGGGCCGCATCGGTGGCTTCGCTTGCCGGCGTCAGCCCGTCCGAGTCCGCCACTTTCAAGGAGCCGGCACGGCTTGCCTGGACCGATTCGCCGATTCCAATTAAAGAAGACTTCGCCGTTGGCACCACGGTCGCCCGGCTGAAGATCACAGACGGCTGCAAAACCCTCGCCCGGTGGGAATCCCAGGAGACCGCTGCGGCCGGTGCTGCCATCGTGCGCAAGAACAATGTCGCTTATTTCGGCTGGGCCCCCGGTCTGCAGGGTGAAATCACCGCCAATGCCCGGTTCATGTCCATGGTCCTGGACGACCTGAGCCCCGGTATCACCCAGGAAGCAGCTGTGAAAATCAGCTTTGCCGAGTATCAATCGATAAAAGACGAGCTCGACTATTTGAAAAAACGCACCGAAGA
The DNA here is from genome assembly GCA_020431945.1 of Cyanobacteria bacterium HKST-UBA02. Next base: position 3,333 of record JAGQHH010000235.1, read on the forward strand.
AGCAATCAGCACCGCCAAGCAAGCTGAGTTCGCGGTGCCCATGGGTGTGATCCAGAGCAATTTCGATCAGGCCATCAAGCATATCGAGCAGTTCCACGAAGCCTATCACGCACGCCGCTTCGCCGAAGCGGACAATCATCTCGAGAAAGCCCGGAGCCTCCTGGCTATCGCCTTTGGGCAGTCGATGCCGGTAAGACCGGTGGAAGCCCGCTCGGTCTGGCTCGATCGCGGAACCATAGTGGCCTGCCGCAACGCCCAGGGAATGAAGGCTCTCTTCGACAAGCTCCAGCGCGCCGGCATCAACGTGGTCTATTTCGAGACCAATAATGCCGGTTTTGTCATGTATCCCGGCAGCAAGTTCACCGATCAGAACCCCGAGACCCTCGCCTGGGACCCCATGGGCACGGCAGTCTCCGAAGCGAAGAAACGGGGCATGGAAATTCATGCCTGGCTCTGGATCTTCAATGTCGGCAATACCAGACACAATCCGATCATCAACAAAGAGCCCGACTACCCCGGTCCGGTCCTGAACCGTTATGGCTTCGATCTGGCCATGGCTGCTCGCAACGGCGCCCTGGTTCCGCCCCGGCAGAGCGAATTCTGGCTCGATCCCTCCAACAAGAATGCCCGCCAGTACGTCAAGAATCTGATCACCGAAGTGATCACCCGTTTCCCCGTCGACGGCATCCAGCTCGACTATATCCGCTATCCCTTCAACAACAAGGGCTCCGAGATGGGCTTCAACTGGCTCAGCCGGGTCAAGTTCGAGCAGGAGACCGGTCTGTCCCTGGATAAGCTCGATGACGAGACCAGAGAAGTCTTCATAGCCTGGAAGATCCAGCAGGTCAACGAATTCGTCCGGGAAACCTCGGAGCTGGTGAGAAGCACCAGACCCGGTATGCGAATCTCAGCAGCCGTCTACGCCTTCCCCCCTAGAATGAGAAGAAACGCCATCCAGCAGGACTGGGAAACCTGGGTGGCAAACGGCTGGATAGACACTCTCAATCCCATGACCTATGCCGAAGACGCCAAAAGTCTCGCGGTCATGGCTGATTTCTGCCGGGAAGCCACCGCCGACAAGGCCCTCGTCTATCCCGGCCTGGCCATCAGACGTTTCGACGCTGCTGGTCTCATCGAGCAAATCGACCAGGCCCGGGTGAACGGAACCCTCGGGACCACTATCTTTGCCGTAGCGCATCTGGACGACAAGAGAATGGATATTCTCAGGGTCGGTCCCTACAGGCGCAAAACCCTGCTGACACCGCAGTCGCAGCCTATAAGAGCGAGCCGATTCCTGGTCGATGACTTCGCCGCCATGGTCAATCGCTACCTGCAGGACCCAAAAACCCACATCCTCTCGGACACAGCCAGCACGAATGACGTGATCGTCCAGATCGAGGCCATTCAAAAAGCGATGCACGAGCTCCACCCCAACTCCTCCCCCGAACAGCTCGAAGCCGCCCGTAACGAAATCACTCATCTTCACGACACGGCGAAAGAATGGCTGAGGCTCGAAGCCTTCATCCAGAGAGGATTCAGAGCTCAATACATAGTTAACTATCTCAGTCAGGTCGAGGCTATTCTCGCCTACGCCTCCCACAGAGCCAGCGTCGAAGCCAACCCCGAGCGCCCGAATCTGGCTGGCGCCAATATGTAGACCTGTCTGCAGGTTGGATCAGCAAGGGGGTCTGACCCTTCTTTTTGAAACCTCAACCGATATCGGTTGAAGATCCAGAAGTGGAAGGTTCGGTCTCGGCAATCTGCTCAGGTTCTGACTCGGCTTCTGCCGTTCTGAGGACGAGAGTCTGGGCGATGATGTCGTGGAGCGCCTGCTTCTGGGCTGTGAAGTCGGCGATTATGAAGCCGAGAAAGAAAAGGAAGCCAGAAAGAAACTTGGCTGCCATTCTTCCCAGGGCTGTGAGAAATGAGATTCTCTGTCCTTTCATGTTGGTTACTTTGATATTCATCAGGACCTTGCCCGGCGTGGCCTGGATCTGCGAGCTTTCGAAGCCGGCGAAGTAGGCGACGAAGACCAGGGCGCCTATGATTATGCCTGCCAGGTTGTATCCCCGGTCGGCTGTACTTTTATCCAGGGAGAGGACGGTGAAGGCGCTATATAGAATCAGGGCGACCATGATCCCGGCGACCAGGGTGGCAAGCATCACAAGTACGAAGTCTATGGACCAGGCCTGGAGCCTGCGCCAGAATCCGGCATAGTTGAAGTCGTCGACCATAATAGAATTCTAGCTTGTAACAAGCTCTGTGTCGGGGCGTTTGCCGGCTCGGGGGCGGGGGAAAAATGCATAGGGAGGCTCATCGTCAGGCTGATTGCGGGGGTTAGGCTATGGGACTGAAAGAGAAATGCCTTCTGGTTTTGATTGCCATTATGGCTATCGCCCTGGTTCCTGAGGCTATCAACCACTTCAAGACCCGGGTGACCTGGGAGAGCTACAGTGACCAGGGGCGGCGTCTGGTCAAATTTGGCGACCCCGAGAAGACTGTCGAGTATTTCAAGGCAGAGTCCCAGAAAGTCCTGCGTGAAGGCAAGAGTAGCGACCCGCGCTATATCGCGACCCTGGAGGGTATGGCTCTGGGCTATGAGAAGCAGGGTCTCTATTTGAGCGCCCTGGATCAAGTAGGGGAAGCCCTCAATACTCTCAATGGTGCTTTCTTCAAAGATAGGGTCCGGATAGCCCAGGTCATGGAACTGAAAGCGAATATATTGGATGCGCAAGGGGAGCCTGGCACCGCCAGTAGTATCCGCGCCCAGATCAAGGAGTTGACGCCCTGGTGGCAATGGTTCTGGAGTTGCTTCATCATTGCTTTCGCCACTGAGGCTCTTTATCTCGCCAATGTGCTCGCTCGTCCCGATGATATCGAGTGGAGCCATTTCAAAGTCGACCATGCCATGGTCTATGTATGGTCGGTGTTGATCGCCACTGTGGGAATGATCCGCGGGCTCCTCATGCAGGGCATGTCCTGGGATGTGGCGTTCTTTCTGGCGATGGGCATTTCTCTTGCGGCTTTCCCGGCTCTCTTCGGTGCCGTTCTCGCCTGTGCCGAAAATCTCTCACCCATGGACAGCCGCAAGCTCCTCGAGCCCCCGAGCCGCAGCCACAAGCGTAGTGAGAGCCTCTAGCTCGAACGGAGCGTTTACAACAGATCAGTGAGAGCCTCTAGCTCGAACGGAGCGTTTACAACAGATCAGTGAGAGCCTCTAGCTCGAACAATTTATTTTCGCCGGAGCTGTCCAGAACTTTCGGCGACCGCATATAGTCAGGCATGGCAATCAGGCGGCGGTTTTAAGAGAACTAGTACCGGATCACCCCCCGGCAGTGGAATCAGAAAGATTCAGGGGGATGAACTATGGTGGTCAACTTCGCCGAAACTTCGCTCGCTCAAGCTGATACCAGCCAGGGTGCCGGGACAGCCGGCAATGATCAATTCAAGCTGACTCTGGGCGATATCGATCGTCAGATCGAGGCTCATGAGAAGTCTGATCATGACGAGAGCTATCTCGGCAAAGCTTTCGATTTCATCTGGCGCCAGGACGAGAATTCGCTCAAGAAGCTCCGGGAGATGCGTGCTCAGGTCGAGGACCTGCAGAAGAAAGATGATGTCGGTGCTCTCGAGAAGATGCAGGAAGACGTGCGCCGGCAGATCGAGAAGGACGGCAAGGCGGTCAAGCTCCAGGAGAACATCAATTTCTATGGTGGCACCACTCTCAAGGTGGCAGGGATTTTTGTGGGGGGTCCAGTGGGCTGGGCCGCTACCGGGGCTCTTTATGCTCTCGATAGCGCCCGCCCCGAGGACTCGATCAAACACCAGGTGGTGGATGCCACCCTGGGCGCCGCGGAGGGGATGCTCCTCAAGGGCGCTTTTGGTGTTGTCCGCGGTGCGGCGATTCCGATTGCCGGCAAGGGCGTGGCCATGGGCGTGACCAGCCGGTTTCTGGATAGCTCCCTGGATCGGCATACTTATTTGAATCCGGAAACCGGCAATATCGAGGTCGGAGCAGGCCTCGAACGGACTTTCAAAGCGACTTTCAATCCTACTGCGCTGGCAACCGACGCAGCGGTTTTTGCGGTTGGATTCGGAGCGAGCTCGGTGGTCCAGAAATTCGCCGGGTCCGCACTGGCTGGCAGCCCGCTCTATTCGAACCTGGCCAGCGCCGGTACCTGGGGGGTCTCGAGCGGCTCGGTGCGCGAGGCGGTACGGCAGGTGGTGGCGAAAGAGGCCATTGATGTGGGCAAAATCGCAGGACACGGGCTCCTGGGCGGGGCACTCTTTACGGTGGCAGCTCTGCCGGGGTCACTGCAAGCCGAGCACGAGTATCAAAAACTGATGGCGGCCAATAATCACGATCAGGTTGCGGGAGCGCATGGCCAGAACTTCTCCGAGTTCCGTCCCAAGGGCGCTCCGGTTCATGCCGAGCAGCTCAAGACCACGGCTCACTGGACCTCCGGCAATGGCGATCATATGACCGGCGAAGCCGGCGACTGGAAACTCACCGGCGCCGACGGCTCGACCTGGACGGTGAAACCTTCCATTTTCGACAAGACCTATTCGCCGGTTCCGGGTCAGGAAGGAGTCTTCATGAAGACCGCCATCACCAGAGCCATGCAGCTCAACTCACCGATGACGGTGGAGACTCTGGAAGGAACCGGCAGCGGTGCCACCGGCGACTATCTGGTCATCGGCGCCGAAGGTGAAAAATATATAGTTCCGAGAGCGACTTTCGAAGGGCGGTACTCGCCGGTTGCTTCTGGCTCGGGATCTGAGTCTGGCACGGGATCGGGCACCGGTTCCTGACTTTTGCCAAAAACAAGAGAGGCCTTCGAGCAAAACGAAGGCCTCTGAAGGAGGAACAATTGATCCCTTGTATCTTCCTAGCTTGTCTCCAGCTTAATAGTTGGAGTTCCAGTCACGGGTCGGAAACGGAGCCGGGGTAGGCTGTTGTTGAACAGGCTGAACCTCGACCACCGGTTGCGGGGGTGCTGGCGGCGCGAAGGAAGTCTGGGGCTCGGGCTGCTGCTGGTGAATTTGCACCTGCTGCTGCTGCCATGCGGCCAGATTGAAATTCTTGAAGGATTCTTCAATAATTCCGGCTTTCTCGCGAAGCAGATACTCGATATAGTCGCCGCGGCTCATTCTGGAAGCTGCGACTTGCTCATCGAGAAGTCTGTGCGCCATGGGGGTCACGCATACGGCAGTTGTCGTGCCACGGTTCTTTCCGAAGAAAAAGGACTTGGCACCACCTTTGGGACCGGTTTGCTTCAGAGAGGCAGGCAGTCTCAAAGGAGGCATGCCGGCACGCTCACGAATGAGCATCTCGACGTAGTCACCGTTGGACACGCTAGCATTGGCTGCTTGTTCTTTGAGCAATTGGCGACCCAGGGCGGTCAAGTTGAAAGAGACCGAACCCGACTCTTTGCCAGGAAAACGCGAACGCCGTGGCGATGTTGTTTTGGGTGTGGTGTTATTTTGGACCGTTGTGTTCATTTATATTTTTTGGGCGCTGCTTCCGCTTCTTTTCTTTTGATTGGTTACGGTTGCTTAGCCTCTCCTCCTTTGCAAATAACACGGAATCCGACTGGTACAGCAATTAGTGAATTTGGCAGCGAATGCCACCACTTCCAACGCACGGTCATCGACATATTGAGATCAATTTGCCAATGCTTGGTGGGTAGCCGGTTGACTCATGACTTCTCATTTGCCGACACAATCTAGAGGAAATCCTCCACAGTCAATTCCGTTATCGCACATTCAAAAAACGTGGGTTTCTGGAATTGAACCTGGCAACCCTTTCCAAGACCTTG
>JAGQHH010000236.1 GCA_020431945.1 Cyanobacteria bacterium HKST-UBA02
ACCCCTTCCTGCCGCCGTCCCTGGGGGATTTTGACCCGGCCACAGGTAGGGGATTTTAAGGTGGCCACCGGGGCACACTTAGTTATTGTGGAAAGTAACAATAGGTAACAATAAGTAACAATAGTGTTAGATCTCTAATTGGATGAAACTTGAGCAAACTTTTCTACATATCGTTGTCTGCGCCCCGATACCGCGCTGATTCAGTAGCCAGTGATTGTTTTCTCGCGATTTTGCTCTGAACCAGGAATTGTCGTCTACTCAGCGTCGGCTCTGGGAACCATGAACGGACGCTCAATGTAGGGCTTATCTCAGCTAACGGCACACCACAATGCGACACGCGACATCTAACGGAATACGGATATCTACAGCGAACTTGCTTGATTCAGCCAGGAGAACTAGCCGCCTTTGACAGCAGAGCACAGAAAAATGCCTAATTTGTATTCATGACGGTCTTTGCCTGCTATTAAGAAACGGCGCCAACCCCAACAACACATTTCCCTATTGGAGGGATTCAGTTTGAGCAAACTCCGAAAATTGACGCTGGGTGGCTTTCAGACAATCCAAGACGTAGTCGAAATAGAACTAGCGCCCTTGACTCTTTTGTTCGGCCCCAATTCTTCAGGCAAGAGTGCCATATTTGATGCGCTAAAATTGGCCGACAGCCTTTTCACGCTACCCACTCACAAACGCGAGAGAAAAGAGCTTCTCTACTCTGGCGATCTTGACATGACCTATACGCAATTCGATGAAGACAATCCGATTGTAAAAAATTGGCGACGAACTGAGCCCCTCGGCGGAATCGAATCGCTACAGGACAGAATGACGATTGGCGTAACTTTCGATACAACCCTAACTTCTAGATTCTCAATAGAATTTGAACATGAAGGCTTTAACTATATTGACCTAAGTAAATTTATGGGGATAAAGACGCTAGAAGTAGGTTTCCTTTCCAGGTTCCGGTTCGCAAATTATGACGAAAACGATGATCGTTACGACCCAGTCTTGTTCCTTCATAGAGACTTTGAATTGACTATAGAAAAAGAGGCAATAGCATCCTTCCAAAGTGGAGATTTCTTCCGATTCAATCTTGCACACCCACTTGTCAATTTTAACCAAGACTACGAAGAGCTTCTATCCTTTAACCTCAATGTTGACCCGGAATTCAGAGTCTCGATAGATGAGAATTGGCTGACGTTCAACAGTCGCGGTTGCATCCTTATAAATGACTATCTCAAGCTCTGGCATAGTATACAAAATGAATCGTTCGGCCCTCAGACAAAAGATGGAGTGGGCGAAATAGTAGTGTTCTACAATCAGCTTATTGAAGGAATTATGAGGAACGCCAGGTTCCTACCGGGGCTTGTCGATGCTTCGAGACGAGTGCCTACCCAAGACGATCTCTCCTATAACATCAAGAGTGATTTTGACGAAAGCTACAGTAAATCAATTGTTGAAAGCTACGGTTTTAGCCGAAAAGATAATGATCAGTTCAGACGCCTTGCATTTTCATGTGCTATGAACTTACCTGACTACGCCAATAAGAAAAGTTACGAGGCAGATATATTAAAGACAGTAAATCGATACCTTTCAGACTACCTCTTTATTGATCGAGGATATCAACTCGGTTTCGATTACGCTGTGGTAATGGACTCTTCACAGTATAGAAAGATGGTCGAAGACTGGGAGGAATTCTATCTCTGTGTTTATGAATTACTGATAAAGATTCATTTGTTAGATTCAAATGGTGTCAGGCTAGATTTTTCTGATGTTGGCAGTGGGCTAGGCTATTCGTTACCGGTACTCATAGCCGTCGCAGAACATCGTGGTTCTCTACTCGTGCAACAACCAGAACTACATCTTCACCCTGCCTTACAGGCTTCAATTGCAGATATTTTTATCGATAGTTTGGATAAAGATGGTGCACTTATTATTGAAACTCATAGTGAACATCTCATATTGCGCATTCTGAGAAGAATTCGCCAGTCGACCACCGGCTCATCGACAAATGATCAATTGGCCTTATCTGCCAAAAACGTTACCGTTCTTTACTTCGACAGCTTGCCTGATAGCTCTACATCAATCAAACGCATCAGGATCTCAGAAGATGGCGAGTTCCTAGACAGATGGCCACACGGTTTCTTTGAAGAGCGTGATAGGGAGCTATTTGATGAATGATTGGCTAACCTCTGACCCGAATTGCTTTCGCAGTGCGATAGAACTGAAATTCTTTCTGGAGCAGTTTGGCCCTCTCACCGGCCGATATCATTTAACGCTTCCTCATACTTGGCGACAGGAAATCCTTAATCACTACGCAAAAACTGGCGACTTGGAGAAGAAAAGAGCGGAGATTGTTCTTCAACGAGCCGCTGAACGTGCGGCTTTGTATTCGCGAGAAGTTGAATCTTGGAAAAACGAAGAATCCTGGGCGGCAAATATCGCACGATATGACGATGTTCATCCGACACTACTAAAAGCCGCAGTCGTTCCTGATCTGCCTGAGCCGACTATTTCATCGAGAAAGTTCGTCTCATTACACGACCTAAATCTCCCCCCAACAGAAGAAGAAAGTATTCTTGCAACACCCAAAGAGTATCTCCGCGTGAGCCAGCTCCTACTGCGCACTAGGCCCGAACTGGTGTTTATCGATCCGTATATGAATCCACTCGATGACCGGGTATTCGATGTACTAAATATTCTATTTCAGGAGATCGCCGGCGGAAAATGTAAGAAGATTACCTTGTATGCTAGACAAAGAGTAATCGAAGAGGCAGGCGGCACCTGCGAAAAGATAGAAAGGAAACTACGTACGATCAAAACTCAAACTGGATTGACTTCGTCAATCACGTATATTCTGGTTGACGATCGCAGAAGTCGAGATCGCTTGCACGGTCGCTATTTGCTATCGCTCAAGGGAGGAATACGCTTTGAGCAAGGTTTTCAGCGCCTCTCGCGTGGAAGAAAAGTTGAGATAGCACCAATTGGTCAGGCTGTGTTAAACGGACTTATCGAGAAGTATATTGAAGGAAAAAACGATCTAATTTTCGGCCACAAATTCCAACTATAACAAAGGGCAGTTTCGACACCTACGCGCCCGCCCAAATCGCCCTATCAAAACTGTGAATCAACGTTCTAGATCGATATCCCGTATCTGCATGGCTGAAAATATCTAGGGCTGACATGTAAAAACTCGGACCTGAAGTGACAAACAGTGTCAGATGATCATGTTCGTTTTTGACGCTTAAGGGACTCTCATGACGCATCAATTCTTGCCAAGAATATGTCTCCTTATGTAATGTTATATGCGCCTCCAAAGTTTACAGGAGATTGAATTGAGAGGTTTTCTAGAAATTTCAAAATCTACATACTGGGCCTATGTGTTATATAGACCGATCTATATACTTAGCTGTTAAGTGTCCGTGTCTTACTCGTG
>JAGQHH010000237.1 GCA_020431945.1 Cyanobacteria bacterium HKST-UBA02
CCTGCTCTGTGCACCTCTGCGCCATTGGCTTCGAGTGTAATCTTGTTGCCGCTGGTGAAGGATATGCTGCGGCTGTCCTGGCTGCCGTCGATATTGATCTTGCCGTCCGCGACCATGGCGCCTTCCGGAATCTCGCCTTTGTAGTCTTTCGATACGACAGTGGCAGAGTGTCCCGGCTGACCGTCCTTGCCAGGTTGCGTAGTCGTGGCTTTGAGAACGTCGCCGTTGTCGCCGCGCTCGATAGTGATCTGATTGCCGGCAGCGTCTCTGGTGCCTACCACCTGGTACTTGCCGTTGATCTTGGCGGATTCGATCTGGTTGCCGGTGAAGTAAGAGTCGATTCTGTGGCCGTCCGAGGACCGGTCGTAGGAAATTTTATACTTGCCGCCATCGTTGACTATGTTGATGTTGTCTGCCTTGACTGCATTGCCAGGCAGAGGGTTGTCCTCGGAGACAGGATACTTGTCTGTGACGATGGTTTGATTGGGTCCGTCAAAGCGTGAAATATTGCCACTGGCATCATATGTGATACTGTAGGTCTCTTTGTTCTGGCTCGTATAGCTGGTTACGCGTCCGGCCTGATCCTTGACCACGACGACTCCGTCGGAGGTCTTGTATTTCATGCCGCCATCGAGCTGGTGGGTAATCTCGGTGGTCTTGCCTTTTGCATCCGTGGCGTTTTCTACCAGCTCGCCGTTGTTGTTGACTCGAAGCTGGCTGAAAGACTTGGTGCCGTCGGCATTGGTGAAGTAGCCGCCGATTTCTTTTCCACTGGCGTCTTTCTCGGAATTCCACTTCCATTCGGCGATGGTATCGCCGTAGGGATCTTCCTGAGTAAGACCGGTGAGGACTCGCTTGCCGTCGACTGTCGTGTAATTGAAGAAGTTGTAATTGTCGTTGGCATCTCTGGTGTAGTTGATATTTCCTGCCGCATCGCGACTGACTCTAGCGCCGGATTCGAGATACTGCAGCGAAGAGCCGGTGCTGTTAACCACGGTCACTTCTCTGGCAGTGTAGATATCTTTGCCGTTTGCGTCTTTCGGCAACTCACCGGTGTTCTTATCGGTCTGGTAGGAGGTCTTGATGAGAGAGCCGGCAGTGTACCAGATGTTCGAGCCGTCCGGTCCCTTCATGCTGCCCGGCTCGGTAGCAATCTTGATGTCGCCTACGAAAGGCTCTGAGTCTGCAATCGGGCGTCCGTCTTTGTCTACCTGTTGCCAGGTCTTACCGTCGGTGGTCTTGAAGTTTCCAGCGGAGCTCTCGAGAACTTTCTCGACTAGATTGTTGTCAGCGTCCCTGACTTCGCGAGAGCTGTAGGCGGGAACCATATCCTTGCCTACTTTCTGACCGACCTCGACGGTGGTGACGTTCTGCCCGTCTACCGTCTCGCGGGTCTCGGTGATCACGGTGCCGTCGGTCTTATTGATCTCGGTCTTGGTTCCATTCTCGGTCTGGACCTGGAAAACTACGTCATTGCTCCGGTTGATGAAAGCATCGCCTTTGAGCTCTGTGCCGTCGCCGCTTCGCTGCCAGATCTGGGTCTCGCCGGCGGCTCGATCGGGATTTTTGAGGTTCCACAGACCGGTGCTGTTTTGGAACTGGTCGAGCTGGATCCGGCCGGACTCATCCTTACTATAATGATAGCGATTGGTGACCGTGCCGGTCTCGTCGGTCTGGCTGACCATTCGCCCGCCGGCGTCGGTCTTGAAGCCTCCGGAAGGACCCTCTACCGAGCGGCTGCCATCCATACCTATGGTGACTTTGTTGCCGTCTTCGTTGGTGAACGAAAGGGCACCGGTCTCGGGGTCTCTGGTGACCTTGTTCGCTTCGATCCCGCTACTTGTAGAATAAGTTTTCCCTGACGTTCTGTCTGTCACCGCATAGGCGCCGCTCGCCGATTTTGAAATCTCGTACTCGGGAGTGGTCTGGTCGACGATTTTGTCCCCTTCGACTTTGATGTCTCTGGAGGACAGGGTCATATGCCAGGAGCCGTCTGCGTAGAAGGTCTTGGATTGATTGTTGTCCGAATCGGTGACGGTGAGGGTCCGGCTGTCTCTGCTCGTCTCGACATTCCCGAAGAATTTGTCCAGCGCGATCGGCTCCCCGGTTTCTTTGTTGACGAGAGTACCGTCCTTGTCCTGGACTTCCACGCCCTTCCCGGTCTTGGTGTCGATGGGGAGACCGGATTCTTTGTCCACCTTCACCCACTGATCAGATTCCGAGCCGCCCTGACGCACCCAGCTGCCGGTCTGGTCGTCGAAGCGGGCGACATAGGATGACCCATCAGCATTCTTGACCTGCCAGGTGGTCCGCTCCATGCCGGCAGTGTCCGTGCTGACGACACGCGAAACAGAGGCGTCATCCGGAAGCTTGTCCCCAGAGAGTCGACCGGCATTGACTTCATTTGTGTCGGCCCTGGAGCTCTCCACGGAAGCTCCGTCTCGGGTGTACTGACCTTTGAAGTCGCCGTTGGTAACGGTGAGCTCTCCGTTCCAGCTATTGGTCAGGGCGAAATCGCCGGTCATCTTAGTGCCGTCGGCTCTGGTCCATGTACCGTCAGCGCCTCTGGTCCAGGTGCCGGCCATGTCGTCATTGGCGCCGATCTTGCTACCCGGCGGGATGGTCACTTCGGTCGCCCGGATGGTGCCATCTGGCTGGCGCTCTTGCTTGACCGTACCGACATTGGGAAGCTCGGTGGTGACATTCCCGTCCTTATCCATGGACATCTTGTCGCCGAACGTATTGGTCCAGGACAGGTTGTCGCCACTGGCAGCGAGGTTGCCTTCCAGGAAACCGGGCTTGGTCGAGTAGCCGATGCTGAAGATGTTGTCCTCTTTCAGCGAGACTGTTCCGTCCGGCTTGGTAGTGACCTTGTATCCGGAAGTGGAGCCGCTGCCCGGAATTTCTCTTATCACCGTGCCGTCGGTCTGCGTGGTGAACTTCTGCCCGGTGGCATTGTCCGTCCATTTGATGCTCTGGTCGGCGCCTACTTGATACTCGCCCATCTTGGTGATGGGCTGGCCATCTGCTCCGGCCACCGGCTGCCCGTCGGGACCGACCTTGGTCCAAGCCTGCATGGCCGGTCCTTCGCCTCGTTCCCAGGTGCCGCTCTCATCGGTGATCTTGTTGACCGCACCGGTGGCTGTATCTGTCCAGACTCCATGCTCACCGTTGCCGCCCGCTATGGCTGTGAACTTTTGAGTCTGCTTGAAGCCTTCGACATCGCCGTCGGTCTGGGTGGTAGCCTCGTACTCGTTTCCGGCTCTGTCGGTGATGACCGAGATATATTTGTCTTGCTTGGCGTCGTACCGAGTCTGGATCTCCTTTACGCCTTCGATCTTTTTAGGTCCGTCCGGGGTGTCGAAGGTGACATCGAGACCATCCTCTCCGTATTTGATGTCACGGCTGTTCAGACGACCCTGAGAGTCCAGGGACTCGGTAGCCGTGAAAGTCTGGTCATTCCCGAATGTACTGGTGTCGAGCTCGCCGCTGTAGTTGAACGTCTGAATGCCGTCTTTGGTGGTCTGGCTGACCAGGTTGCGGGTGTCGACGTCGAGATTCTCACTGAACTGGGAGCCCTTGCCGTCCGATATCAGCCCTGCCTGAACTGCTTCTCCGGGGGTGAGCTCGGCGAAGCCAGGTCCTGTTACCGGGTTGTACATTCCGGGCTTCGGCTGCATCTGATTGAGGTAGATCGAGGTGCGGGTGTCGCCTGTCTCTGGAGCCGCGAGACTGCGCGTGTGCAGCAAGCTCGTGCTGTCGCCGACGTCCTGATTCCCACCGGTTCCATCGCCATTCGCTACTTTGATGGCAGCGGCCATTCGCTGCGCTTCGGTGGTGGCCGTTGGAATCGATCCATCCGCGTTCAGGAAGCCCTGAGCGATGAGAACCTGGCGGGATACTGCATCGTTGGGATCGAGACCGTTGATGAGAGAGGGCGATTCACCGGCGGTGGCGGCTTCGGCGCCGGTTTTGGCTGCTTTGTCGCCGTTACCGGTTGTGCTGACGGCTGTATCGACGGGGGTTGATGGTCCGTTGTCGGTTGCATCAGCGCCATTCTGACCGCTCGTGGCGACAACTTGCCCATCGCTGACGATCTCGAGCGGCTGGGAGGCTCCCTGGTCAACGGTCCCGGTGTCTTTGGGTTGAGCGGCTTTGCCGTCTGCCAGGGTTTGCTTCATGTCCTTTTCGTTAGTCGGCGCGGCCGCGACCTTAGCCACCGAAGCGTCGCCGGATGCGGCGTCGCTCGGCGTGTCGATGTGCTGCTCGACAGGCTGAGGCTTATTGGCGTTGGGGTCGTCTAACGGGCTCATATGGTCTGCGCAGAACCTTATGGACTTGATCTAGTTTTATATACACAGTGGGCGCTCGAGCCTAACGGTTCCTAGGACGTTTCAGCTGAGGTTCGACTGTGCTTGGCGATGGGCTGTCGTGGGGTCGGGTTGGTAAAAGTTCAAATGGGCGGGCGTCAGCTCGGAAAAATCGCCGTATCGCTCTCCAGTGGGCGTTTGAATCACTTGAAAACGACTTGTCAATAGTACATCTGTCCGGGCAATTTTACTGTTGGCTGGGCAACATTTTTGCCCCCCTTCCGGGGCGATTTAATATTAATTCTGCCGGCTTACGGCAGCCGGAAATCGGCTCGTCAGGCGGTAAGGATCATTTAGACAGCTTCTTCTGGTAGTTATTCCAGTTGCTGGTCAGATCGTTATGAGCCAGTTCCTGAGCCGCTTTTGCCGGTAGATCTATCTTGACGCTCTTGCGACCAGAGCTAGACGTGTAGTCATGCCTGTAGGTTCGCGTCTCCATTATTTCGTAGCAGACAGCCATCTGCCAGTCATCTTCCACTTTCACTTCCAGGGCGACTTCCAGGGAGTTCGTCTCGATATCCAGCTCTTCGGCGGACTTGACCAGCCGCACCGTATCCGCCAGGTTGTGAACGATCGACCAGAGCCGCTTCGGAGGAGCCTGGGTCGGCCCCGGTGAGGGAGTCTGAAAAACAGTATCGCTTTCGAGGTCAGTGGTCGGCTCGGGCACGACGGGCTCGGTCTCTCTTCTGGGGGACCTGGGAGGATCTTCGATTCTCCCTGCAGCTTGCAAGACTATGGTGGCAGCATCGGGCTCGGAACCGCTCGCGCTTGCGCCGCCATCCCGGACAATCTCCGACTCTTTGAACTCGTAGCCGCAGGGACATATTGTTGCCCTTGAAACTGCGAGGCGTCCGCACTCCGGACATTTCTTCGAGGCGAAATCGGTGTCCACTCCGGACTGGTTGGCAGAGCCGATCAGTTTGGCGCGGTTGAGACCGAGGCGTTCTCGATATTCAGCAATTTCTTTGTTGGAGGGCAGAGTTATAGAGGCGCCCCGCGTCACTTTGGCTGTTGGCACCCCGCGGCTGTCGGTCTCAGTGGTGAGCCCATTTACTTCAGCGATGAGCTTCCACAGTGAAACGTCCTTGATGGCGGGATGTTTCATCGCTATGGACTTGAGCGAGTCGCCCAGCCTGATGACGTACTGGAGTCGACTGTCTGGCTTCTTGCTCTTTCGAGGACCGATTGGTCCAAGGGCTTCCTCGATGTTTTTGCGCCTCTGTTCGGCTTTCGCCACGGCGTTTGCCATCCATTCGTCTCGGATCTTGTCATCTTCCGGGGATGTGGCGTTGGTGTCGATGGTGGTATCATTGGCAGTGCCATTCCATTGCTCGCCGAATCGAGCGGCGAGCTCCTCTTCGGGCGTGGCGAATTTGCCGGGAGTGCCTCCGCTTGTGGTGGCATCCGGTGCTCCGATTTTTCCTGTCATGAGCTTGCTTCGGAATTCGCGTGACTCCGCCGGTGATGGCAACCAGATGATCAATCCTCTGGGCAGGTGAGCGACTTGCTTCCCATTCTCTTCCCTGGTCGGAATTATCTTCTTGTTTATGTCATAGATAAGCGCGGCCAGGCGAAGGTCTCGAAGCTCTTTCTCGGCAATCGAATCGAGGGTGTCCCCTTTTTTGACCACGTAGCGTCGGCGCTTCTTGTCCTCCTGGGCGAGCTTCGCTTCTTTGAGCTTGCGTTCCCTGAGTTCCCTGTCTTTCTGCTCCTGCATGAGAAGGAGCATGTCTTTCTCCTTGGTCTTCTTGTCCTCGAGTTCCTTCTCTTCTTTGTCGCTGAGCTCTTTGTCTTTTCTTTTGCCATCCGCCTCGGACAGCTTTCCTGGCATCTCGCCGGGTCTCACGTTGCCGATCTCTTTGCCGGTCAACGGATCGAGGAGCTTGCCCGTGTGCGGGTCATAAGGCAGCCCGGTGACGGCGTCGATTGGCTTGCCTGCTATGAGCTCAGTCACCGAGGCTTGCGCCGCTTCCACCCTCTGAGTGGACGCGTCCGCGGTGCCCTCGGCGATCGTCCTTATTCCCGGCCCCTGGGTCTGACCAGGGCGCGCCGCCAGGTCTCCCCTGACCAGTGCCGAAGTCTCCAGCTGCCCCTGCACCGGCTCCGCCTGGCGCCTGGCGATATCCGCAACCGAGGCAGGCATGGCGGTGTCGAGCATGCTCTTTATGACAAGAAGCTGGGTCGGGCTCAAACGGGCTGCGAAATCTCCGGTGGCGCCGGTCTGAACCCTCGTGTCGAGGGTCTGGGTGATCATGTCCAGTAGGCGCATCGGTCGGACCGGCTGCCCCGGAGAGTTTTGCGCATTCGCGTCGAGGGAGCCGAGAATTTTTCCTATGGCTCTGAGTCCAGCTTGCGGTTCTCCAGGCGACACCGCTTCACTCTGACGCACGAGCATCGTCAGTGCCGAGCGCACAGGCGACATGGTGATGCCGGCTTCGGTGCCGGAGAGCAGCTGGCGCAGAGAATTGAACCGCGCCTGGTCGAGTTGCGAGATCATCACGCCGCTGCCGGAATCCTTTCCTCCCGGTCCCCCCGTTTGCCCCGGAAGGAGGAATTTTTCCAGGGCGCCGGCGCGCTGCGGGTCGAGACCCTTGAGCAGGGTGTCCAGGCGGAGCTGACCGAGAGCCGGCCCCTCCGGGAGCTGGTTGAGCCTCTTGCCGAGCTCGGTGAGGAATTGTTTGGTGGCCGGGTCGTTTCTGTCCAGCTGGAGCGCTTTCAGGAGGTTTTCCGGCTTGATCATAGATTGATCGAGTCCGAGCCCCGGTGCCGTCTCAGCCTTGCCGATTTCAGCCTTGCCGGACTCACCTTTGAGGGCCTGTAGCTTTTCGACGAGCTGCCGTCGAAATTCCGGATCTTTCAATTGCTGTTGCAGTTCGGCATTTCTCTGGGCCAGCCTTTCGAATTCTCCCTGAGGGATTTTCTCTGCCCTCGGTCTGCCTGCTTCCGGCGGAAGATCGCCCCGGCGATTCTCGAAAGAGCGGGACCAGTTTTCGATATTCCTGGGCATCTGTTGTCCATCGCTCTGCATCTGCTTGATGAGATCGTTCGTCTGCTCAGGATGATGCCGGGCTATCTCGCCAAATGCCTTTCGGTACTCCTGATTGCGAGGATCCGCCTGCATCTGCTCGACGAGCTTCTGTGTTCTGGCTGCGTCGAAGCCCTGTGCAGGTTGTCCGTCTGCCATTGCAGGCGGTGTGCCATCGCGAACCATTCGTGGTGGCAGCGGATGTCGATCGAATGGTTGAGGTTGAGGCGAATCCAGTGCTGTCGGTGGTGTCACGCGAACAGGCTCTCCCGGTTTCCAGACCTTGGCCGGTCCATCCGGGATCTGGTTGACGTGACTGAGCTCGGATCGTTGCTGGAAAACTTCCAGGGCACGTCCATTATTGGTGCTCGTCAAAGAAAAACCGCTTTCTCCGGAAGGCGCCGGCTCGTATTTGAAGCGCTCACCACCGGCGGTGGTAAAAAAGGTTCCGTTCTTGCCGGTGTGGAGAATGCCCTGCATAGGTCCTTCGCTGGTATCGAAAGTGGTGAGCCGTCTGTCGACGTTTCCGGCATTGCTCGTTCGGTCCATGGTGCGGCGCAGATCTTCGAACCTTCCCTGTCCGGGTCCGAAAATTCCGGTCTCCATTTGCATTTTCGTGACAGCATCCCCTTCTACCCGGCCGCTGTCCGGCTGCTCGAAACGGCTATTGAGCTCCCCTTCTGCCTGAACTTGTCCTGGTCTGTTCAGATCGCGACCGTCCGGATTCTGACCGGAAGGCTCGACTTTTGGGTGGGGATCAGGGCGGCCGTTGGCCATACTTAGTAAATCTCCAGTTCCTGTATCTATATAAGCTTTTTTACCCGGAAAAATCTTTTTTCAGTACGGCTATGCCCCACCGGTGAGGGTTCCCGGTCCGGGGGGCAGGGCGCCAGGTGCATTTAATCTTGGGAGCTGTCCAATTTGCCGGAGGGGCGAATAGACCTCTTTACCCCCCAGCGAAGTAGCGTTTTTGATGCCAGCCAGCGACAAACCCCAAGTCAAAGCAGACCCGGTAGGCAATGTCCCCGAGCAAACCGGTCTGGCGCTCTCCACCGATGGCAAAGGCGAAATTCATCTCGAACCCAGCACCGCCGCCGAACCGGTTCTCTCGACGGTCCAGGTGGTCAGCTCTCTAAATGTTCTCCACGATGCAAACACATTCACTCCGGTCGGCGAAGCGCACTTGCCCGGAGTAGATATCGTCAATGCCGAGCCGGCCCAGACTGCTGTCAAACCTGAAATCGTTGCTCAGACCGAGCCTGCTGTCAAACCTGAAATAGTAGCCCAGGCTGAGCCCGCTGTCGCTGCTGAAGTTGGAAGCTCTGCCTCCGCTGGAATGACTCTCGATCGTTTGATGAGCATGACCGCTCAGAAAGCCGACCACGCCGAGACGGCTGCGACTGTTCAGAGCCAGGAGCAGGGAAGTCTCGAGCGTCTTATCGCCGTCGTCGAAAAAGCCAACGATGGCAAGCCTGTCCTCGGAACCGGCGAAGGCTTCGAAAGCCGTGCCCTTTTCCCCGGCGACAGCACTGTCAGCAAAGTCAGCGAGAAGGTAGTGAGAGGCATTCTCGACGATCAGAAGAAAGTAGAAGGGGTGAAGACCGAAGAGCCCACCACCATCTATGTCGAGCCTGCTGCCGGTGACCTCAAGCCCGGACATGATGCAGCCGGAGTCCGAACTGGTGCCGCCGCCTCCCCGGTAGAGCTGCCCCGCACCATTACCCTCCTCGAGCAGGCTGCCGAGAGCTTTCATCATCCTGTAGCCACCGAGCGTTCCGCCGAAAGCAACAAGCGTCTGGCCGAGATAGTCAAAGAGATTCCTGTAGTCAGAGCGCCTGTGGAAAACACCGGCGCCGGCGAGGGTTTTCAGTCCAGATCGCTTTTCCCCGGCGATTCTGCTGTCAGCCTTGTGACCACCGCCAATATGGATAAGATCCTCAACAGACAGCCCGAGGCTCCTGCTGGCGAAACCCAGATTTATGTCAAACCCGCCAAGGATGATCTGGCTGTCTCCACAGTCCCCGCGGTCCATGTCGCAGTCCCTGCAGGCTCCGAAGCTCATGGAGATTCTCAGCATGAGAACAGCCTCCCGCCGGTAGATAGAGCTCCGGTGGTGGCAAGCCTGGCCCGGTTGGCTACAGCCATAGGCGAGGAAGCCAGACCTGAGGCCGTGCAGCCCAAGAAAGTCGAGAGCGCAAGCCCTGTCGAGCCCCTGAAAAATGTTCTGGTCGGCTCCACCGTCCGGGCTCCCGAGAATCAAATCGTCGAAGGACAGGGCTTCCAGGATCGCTCCCTTTTCCCCGGCGATTCTCACGAGAGCGTGGTAAGCCAGGGTCAGATCGAGAAAATCGTCAATAGAATGGCTCTGCCGGTGGTTCGCAAAGCCGAGAGCACGGCCCCGGTCGTAGTAGCATCGGCCGAATCCGCCCAGGCCCCCCTGGCCAGTCTGCCCGCTGCCCGCCCCGCCGAGGGAGACAAGGCACCGGCGGTTCGCGAAGTCGTTGTTTCTGACACACCTATGTATGTCGCCAGCGCTCCTACCGATCTCGGACCCGGAATCGGAGCCCGCGCCGACAAACCCGCATCCGACGGCAAGTTGCCCGTGGTCGCCTCCACCGGCTCCGGAGCCTCCGACAACAAACTGCCCGTCATCACGCCGGCTGCCTCCCATGCCGACGATTCCCCCATCGCTCGCGCCGTTGCGGTGATCGTAGACAACACTCCTGTCACCCATGCTGACGCATCGCCGCTTCCTTCAGTGGTAAGCACCGGACGGACTATCGCCGGAGTCGAAGTGGTAGCGGCCAAGCCCGAGGCTATCGGAACCGGTCTCA
>JAGQHH010000238.1 GCA_020431945.1 Cyanobacteria bacterium HKST-UBA02
TCGAAGCGGACCTGATCGTTGCCTTTGCCGGTGGCACCGTGAGCGATGGCGTCACAGTTGTTTCTCAAGGCCGCTTCCACCATTCCCTTGGCTATGCAGGGTCTGGCAAGAGACGTGCCCAGGAGGTATTCTTTCTCGTAGACCGTGCCGGCCTTCACCGCCGGGAAGATATATTCGGCTGCGAACTCGGCTTTGAGATCGTCGACGATGCAGTCGATGGCACCGCATTTGATTGCCTTGGCTTTGAGGGCCTCGAAGTCCTCTTCCTGACCGACATCGGCGCAGTAGGCCACGATCTCGGCGTCGTATTCCGATTTGATCCATGTAAGAATGCAGGATGTGTCGAGACCGCCGCTATAGGCGAGCAATACTTTTTTCATTTGATGAGCTCCTTGGAATTGAATCGCGAAGAAATGGAATGATTTTTGTGAATCGGCGCGATCAGAGCTCGAACAATTTCGTCAATCGGTTGCGGGTGGAGCCTGCTTCGACTCCTTCTTTCACCACCAGCATTATGGTGTTATCTCCGGCTATGGTGCCGATGATCTCCTGCCAGCCCAGGCTGTCTATTGCTTCAGCGACATGGTTGGCTGCCCCACTGTCGGTTTGCACTACAAGAATGTTCTGAGAAGCAATTATCGCCCTGACGAAACGGCTCAGCTCGCGTGCCGACGCGGCTGCCTTCGTCGTCGTCGTCGTCGAGTCTTTAGTGCCGGCAGATAAGAGATCGGGAGATGCATATCTTGTTGTTCCTGCTACTGAGGTCTTGAACAGACCCAGCTCCTGGATGTCTCTGGACAGGGTCGCCTGGTTGACGTCAACACCTTCCTTTTGAAGGCTTTCCTGAAGCTCGCGTTGAGTGCGGATTGCTTTCTCGCTGACGAGTTTGAGGATGAAACGATGGCGCTCTGCTTTCGAGTGCATAAGTATGCATTATTCTTGCATAAAAATGCAGGAATGCAAGGCTTTTCGGTCTCTTGTTTACCTTCGTTTAGATTTCTTTTGCATAATGTGGAATAAGATACGCGAGCCAGTCAGGCGGGTTGCCGGGTGATCGAAGATAGACCCGCTCTAGGAGATAAATGAATACACGGATTACTTCTATAGTCTCGACAATTCTTCTGTGCAGCTCATTTATTGCGAGTCCTGCCCTTGCCGAGGACATGTCCTGGCCTTCTGAAGATTCGCCGGACCAGGCCAAGAAAGCAGCTCCCTCCGAGAGCGAGGAGACCCCCAGAGCCGCGTCTGCCACGCCTGTTTCGGGACTTTCCGGAAAGCTCGAGATGGAGAAACCCCAGGTGGATAGCTCTTCTGGAAGCTCAGGGCGGACCCCCACCCTCAGAGCCGGGGCCAAGAGCGTCATGCTCTACGGGCGTCTGGACCAGATCGCTTCGGAAGCCGATGTAAAAATGCCGGTGCTCAAGGCCGAGACGGCGCAGCTCGATACCCGGGACACCAGGCTCAGGGCCGGCGCCCGGGAGACGACCTTCAGCGGGAGCGTCGCCCAATCATTTCCCGTCGATTTCAGCGGCACCTGGGGAGGCAAGCTCGGAGTCTGGCGCTATAACGCCTCCAGTCTTTCGGATCAAATAGACCCGAACGAGTCCCGACGCATGGCGCAGATCTTGCAGCCCGGAAAGTCCGGCACCGTCAACTTCGTCTTCAGACAGGAAGGCCGCTCCATCGAGCTCGAGCCTGCCAAGGTTCGCATTTTGATTCCCGCCCAGGAGAGCTATTCTTATCAGAAGATGCTGAGCAGCAATCAGCTCGGGGGCATGGGCTCCATGGTCAAGGGCATGATGGCCAATATGAAGATACCGGTGATTCTTCATTTCGGCAGTGTCTCCACCAGTGGTAGCGCCGAGGTCGGAGTATCGGGCAACCAGATCGATCAGCGAGTGGTCAAGAATGTCATCCGGCAACTGGCCCCCAGGGTAATCGAAGAGCAGATAGTCACCCGCAACCGCTCGGTAGTGGCTGGAAGCGGGGCGGTGGAGAACGGCTATACCGAGACGGTCATGCGTTTTACCCGCCAGTCTCCAAGTGATCTCTATGTTATCGCAGCCTCGGTCGATTACACCGACAGAGGGCAATTCTTGCGCAAGCTCATCATGTACGGAACCGTTGTACGTGGCCAGGTCATGAATACAAGCCCTGTTCCCGATGGCATGGGCCAGCTCAGCAGCCTCATGGGTGGTGGCGGAGCCGGTGGTGCTGCCGGTCTCGGCTCGATATCGGGTTTGTCAAGGATGCTTTCGGCAGTCGGCGGCGCAGGCGGAGCCGGCGGCTACGGCGGCAATTATGGAAGTAACTATGCGACGAGCGGTTCCTATGGCGGTGGTGCCCAGAACTATGGTGCCATGCTTCGCAGCCTGCAACAAAGCGGTCTCGGTGCTCAGATGGGTGGTCCCGGGGGGATCGGAGGACGAACCAACGGCTTCAGCCAGGTGATGCAGAGTCTCAATATGCTCTCGCGCTGAGGGCGTGATATTCTTAACGGACTGAGAAATGTTAGGAGTGAGAGATATGTTGACAAGGAAGTTCGGTACCGTTGCTGCATCGCTTGCCGTGAGCACCCTGCTCTTCTCATTCTTGCCTGTGATGGCTGATGACGTCGAGGACTCGGTCTCCGATGATGCCACCACCGAGCGGACAGAAGCTCGTTCTGGAGCCGAGGTTGCCGGCGAGAAGATTCCTTCCCTGGACGACATGAGAGATCATCGCCAGAAGCTGCGCAAGGATCTGATGATTCCCTCCCTCCAGGGGCTGCGCGGCATCTCTTACGGGATTCCCGGCACGCATCCCTTTCCCGATGTTGAGAAAGTCGTCGAGACCAGGCTCAAGCAGCTTCCCATCCCTGTCTCCAAAATCAAGGAATTGCAGTCCGGCGAGACCAAGCCGGTGGACGGTATTCTGCAAGTCAAAATTCTCGGTGGCGGCGGCGATATGAATGTCGTGGAGCTGACCGTTACCCAATGGGCCAAGTTGATGCGCGACCCCAGCGTAACCGTGCGGAGCATCACCTATCACGATCAGGCTGTCACCCACAGAAAAGTAGTGCGCGACACGGTCGGAAAGATGGTCAACCAGTTCGTCCTCGATTATCTGCAAGCCAATCACCTGGACGGCGACAACGCCAAAGCCAAAGCTCCAGCCAAGAAGAAAAAAGGCTAATTGAAAAAAGGCTAGAAATTCAGGAACACCTGAGTCATAAGGATGTGGCTGCCTTTGTCGTCGAATTTGTCGTCCCGGTTGATGTATTGCCACTGATAACCGAGCTCGGCTCGCACATGCCTTGAGACCTGCCTGCCCAGGGCGCAATAGAGACGGTTCTGGTCGATGCCGGCGGGCGGTCCGCCCTGGAGGCTGTTCAGGTTGATGAAGAGCTCGTCCGAGGCGGTGAGATAGTAGTAGGTTCTGCCCAGGGGGTAGGCCAGACGCAGAAGATAACGGCTCCGGTTGGAGACGCCATTGGTGCCTTCCAGAAAACGCTGCTCCTGGCGGAGACGGTGCAGGACCTGGAGCTTTTCGCCGATCACCATGCCATAGCCGAGCTGCTGGTAGATGCGGCGCTCCTGGTCGTAGCCGGGGATCCAGTTGTTTACCAGGACGAAGCCCTGGTAGAAAGCCAGATTAGGGCGGATCTTATAGCCCAGGGCAGAGCGCAGCAAGAACTGGTTGATACCCTGGAGTCCGTCATTGAGCCGGGGATTCGTCTCGAGATAGCCTCTCAGTCTCGGGTTCACCAGGGCGGTATCGAGATAGACCGGCTGCCACCATTGAAAGGCGTTCTCGATGGCCTCAGCCCTTGCCGGCATCAAGAGCGCAAGAGCGAGGGCAACAAAAAGGATTCCGGAGTAGAAGGTGGCCTGCATAGGAAGCATTGAACAATAGCAGAATGCGATGATTCTGTCTTGCCCGCCCGAGAATCCGCCTTCTTAGAGTCCGATGAAGTCCGGACCGCTGCCCTGTTCGGTGGGTTTCACCCGGAGGTTGACCTCGGGGCAGACTATCTCGCAAGTGCGGCAGTGGATACAGTTTTCCAGCGACATCCCATGCTTGCGCACATCGTCGATTATATCGATGCGGTGCACTTCGGCGGTGCAATCGGCCACGCAGGGAGTAGTCTTATTGATGCTGTGATAGGCGTCGATACACTTGACACAGACCTTGGCATCGAACTCGTCGATATGCTCGTTGCCTTCGTGGTACTTGGTGGCAGCATAGAAGACTGCGTCGGGCCGCGAGTAGATGGTGCTCGACTCATGGGGCGGCTCGTCGTAGCGGGGCGGCACGAAGCTCGGCACGATATGGGTGCAGTCTTTCTTGTACTTGATCGGACCGATATCGATCTGACCCTGGATCATGCGCAGGGAGCGGATACCATCTCTGGTGGCGCCGAAAGGATGCTTGAAGAGCAGCTTCAGACCGCCGAACCAGGCGCTGGTCTTGTCGACACTCTTCGCCACGTCCGGGAGATATTCCGAGAGAAGCTTGGGATTCTCGATGAAGGCCCAGCGGAAATAGCGGTTGTTGTAAGACTCTTTGATTACGAAACTGTCTTCCAGGCGCTTCTGATAAGGAGCAAGAGCCTCGACAGTGTAGTCTTCTTTGATCAGGGCATCGTAGAGCACTTCGGCGGCGACATATCCGCACTCCATGGCCCGGTCGATACCGGCGAGGTTTTTCACGTCCAGGACGCCGAGAGCGTCGCCCAGGAGAAGCGCGCCGGGTACCTGGAATTTCTTGGGCAGGCTGTAATAGCCGCCTTCCGGCAGAAGCGCTGCTCCATATTTGA
>JAGQHH010000239.1 GCA_020431945.1 Cyanobacteria bacterium HKST-UBA02
CGCCGAGACCGGTCACCTGGTCCTCAGCACCGTCCACACCAGCTCGGCACCCCAGAGCATCGACCGGATCATCGATGCCTTTCCCCACGACCAGCAACAGCAGATCAGGATCATGCTCAGCAACAGCCTGGTAGCGGTGGTGGCCCAGACCCTCATGCCCAGACTTGAAGAGCTTGCCGGGGGAAGCCCGATCACCAAAGGGCGGATTCTGGCAGCCGAGATACTGATAAACACGCCGGCCATGGCCAACCTGA
Source organism: Cyanobacteria bacterium HKST-UBA02 (assembly GCA_020431945.1). The sequence continues at coordinate 255 of JAGQHH010000239.1, forward strand.
TCAGAGAAGCGAAGACCGAGCAGATTTACTCCACCATGCAGATGGGTGCCCGTCAGGGCATGCAGACCCTGGAGCAGGCTCTTTCCAATCTCGTCAAAGCGAGAGTGGTGTCCATGGAGGAAGCCCTGTCTAAAACCAGCCGCCCGGAAGACCTCCGCCAGCTCACCGGTCATGCCGCCCCGGCAGGCTCCAGCAGACCGGAAAGCCCACCGGACCGCAAGAGTATGTTCGGGAGATTTTGAGTGTAAGTAAATGGATTATGTGTACAGAGTGAAAGACGGTCAGGGCCGGGTTACCGAGTCGGTAGCCCGGGCTGAGTCCGCCTCCGTTCTGCGCACCCGTCTCACCGCCCGGGGCATGGATGTCATCGATATCAGGGAGAAAGGCGGGCTCTCCGGTCAGAATCTCAGCCGTGCCTGGGAAACCGTGGTGGACATGAGCACCCGGGTGACCCTCAAAGACATGGTGATTTTCTCGAGACAGTTCTCGGCCATGATCAGCTCCGGGGTCGCCATGCTCAGGACCCTCTATATCATCGTGGACCAGTGCCCCAACCGGAAGCTGCGCCGGGCTGTGGACGAGGTTCGCATGGGGGTGGAGTCCGGTCTCTCACTCTCCGATGCCATGGCCAAGCAGAGCGCCATTTTCGATGATCTCTATATATCCATGGTGAGAGCCGGGGAAGCCGGCGGTATCCTCGCCGAGGTCCTCAAAAGACTGGCTGACTTCCTCGAGTACAAAGAAAAGCTCAATCAAAAGGTGCGCTCGGCCATGGTCTATCCGACGGTAGTACTGCTGGTGGCAGTGGGGGTCTTCTGGGCCATGCTCACTTTCGTCCTGCCGATCTTCGAAGGGCTCTTCCATAATATAGGCGGCGAGCTGCCACCCTTCACCCAGATGCTTATCTCGCTGTCAGCGCTGGTTCGCTCGGTCTGGATGCTCTTGTTCGGCATAGCCATGGTGATCGGGATTTTTCTCTTGCGCCAGTACAACAAGACTGCTATCGGCCGTCTTCAAATAGACACCATCAAGCTCAGCCTGCCTCTATTCGGAGCGCTCATCCGCAAGGTCGCCATCGCGCGATTCAGCCGTACTTTTGGGACTCTGATCCGGGCCGGGGTGCCCATGCTCAACGCCCTGGAAGTCGTGCGGGCCACTGCCGGTAATGCCGTGCTCTCGAGAGCCGTAGAGAAGATCCATGAAGAAGTACGCCAGGGAGGCACCATCTCGAAACCAATGACTCGCGATTCGATCTTTCCACCCATGGTGACACAGATGGTGGCAGTGGGAGAAGAAACCGGCCGCCTGGACGACATGCTCGCCAAGGTCGCCGATTTTTACGACATGGAAGTGGAGAATTCGGTGGAGCAGCTCACTTCCCTCCTGGAGCCGATCATGGTGGTATCCATCGGCGGCATCGTAGGCTCGGTGGTGGTCGGCATGTATCTGCCCATTTTCACCGTCATCGATCAATTGCGCTAGATGCGGTTCTTCCCATTGACGACAGCCCCTGACAACCCTAGATTGTTGATGGGCAATCTAAAGGGCAGATCAAGGAGTCTCATTCGATGGCAGACAGGGCTACGGAAGCACAGGCCCAGACCGGGCACGGTCAGGGAAACAATCTGGAACATGCGGTCAGCGAGGGCTGGGGCAAATTCACCGGATTTCTCAAACGTGGGGCGCACAAAGCCGGCGATCTGATCGAATCCGGGGTTGAGAGCGCTCAACAGATCGATACCAGAGAGCTGGCCGAGAAAGGCAAAGGTGTAGCCAGCGAAGGTCTCAATGTCATCCGGGGCGAATCGGGTACAAAAGCCGATGGCGTCTCGGACGAAATCGTCAAATGGGTTCCCCAGGCTCAGATCTTGCGCCGGGGAGCGGAAGCCCTCAAACAGTCCGGCGCCGAGCGCAAAGTTCTGGGAGACGGTAAGGGCGAGGTGACTGCCAGGCCGTTCATCGAAGCCGGGACAGACGCCGTTCCCAACCTGATCACTGTTCCGGGAGTAGGCGGGGTCGGCAATCAGGTCCTGGAGCAGACCGGCATCAAGAAAAAGGCTGCCGGCACAATCATGGATATGGTCCGCAAAAGCGAAGGCGAGAGCGGAGTAGTGGCAAGCGGCAATACTCCGGAGCTCGGCGGTGTCACCATCATCGATCCGAATGCTGGGACGATAAATAATGCCGGTCGCAAGCTGCGCGGCTTCCTGCGCGGTATTACAGGAGGCGATCAGAGAGTCAAGAAATGATAGACAGCATTGCTAATAGTAGCTCTGACTGTTAACCTTTAAGATATTCCAGCTGGAGCAAGCTATGAAAGTCCTGGTGATAGGCGGAACCGGATTCATCGGTTCGCACGTAGTCAAGAACCTTATCGAAAACGATCACGAAACGTCTGTCCTGCACCGGGGGCGGTCTCAAGCCGAATTGCCCGAAGGCGCTCGCTCAGTGGTTGGCGATCGCTCTCTCACCAGAGATCTCCACCGGGTGCTCAAAGAGTCGGCACCGGATGTAATCGTCGACATGATCCCGCGCACGGCCCAGGAATCCTGGTCTCTCATCAATTCTGCCCGGGGCAATGTGCGGCGCGTGGTCCTGGTATCCAGCATCGACGTTTATCGCGCTTATAACCGCCTGCGCAAAGTCGAGCCCGGCACGCCGGATCCGACTCCCCTCAAGGAAGACGCTCCCCTGCGTGAAGTGCTCTTCCCCTATCGAGGCAATGCGGTAGATGCTCTTCATCTAAGTTATATGTACGAGAAAATTCTCGTCGAGCGCCTGGCCGAGAGCGAGAAGAACATGCCTTCAACAATCTTGCGCCTGCCTGTGGTCTTCGGTCCCAACGATCCCCAGACCAGAATCTATGATTATCTGAGACGCATGATGGACAAGCGTCCTTTCCTCCTGGTCGGCGCCCGGCAGTCCAATTGGCGCGTCACCCGGGGCTATGTGGTGGATGTCGCCCGGGCCGTGGCCATGGCGGCAGCGGACCAGAGCGAAGAAAGCCATGTCTTCAACGCCGGGGAGAAAGACCCGGTCAGCGAGCGCGAATGGGTGGAGCTGATCAGCAGCCTCGCCGATTACAAGGGCGAGATCGTCACGGTCGACGACGAGGCTATGCCCGACCACATCAGACAGGACTTCGACTGGTCCCAGGATCTCACTATCGACACCGGCAAAATCAGAGAGAAGCTGGGCTTCTCCGAGAAGGTCGAGCTGAAGCGAGCCCTTGAAGAGACCATCGAGTGGCAGAGCAAGAACCCTCCTTCTGACAAGCTCGAGGAGCAGCTTGACTATGCTGCTGAAGATCAGGCGGCAGCAACGGCGAAACGCTACGCCAATATTCAGTAGATTAATCGGACGTTTTCCTCTAGTTTTTCTGAAACATGTTTGATAATCTGCGTTAAGGACATACAATAGGGATTGATCGGATTAACAAGAGAGAACCAGTGAGTAAGAGTTTGCAGACAAAAAGAGCAACTCAGGGACACAACAATAGCGGTCCCAGGGCCGAGGCATCGAAAGCACAAGACCAGATCCACGAGTGGCTGGCAAAATACTCCAAGACCAGAGACCCGGCCTTACGGGATTCGATTATTCAGGCGGCTCTGCCCCTGGTGAAGAGAATCGCCTATGGTCTGGCTCGTCGTTCCACTGACCCTGTGGAAGATCTGATCCAGGTCGGCTCCATCGGTCTGATCAAAGCAGTCGATCAGTTCAAACCCGATGCCGGCGCCAAGTTCCAGACTTATGCCACCCACCTGATCACCGGCGAGATCCGTCATTATCTCCGCGATAAGACAGCCATGATCCGCGCTCCCCGCGAATTGCAAGAGCTCTCTTTCCGGATCAACAGGCTGGTTCAGAATCTCACCGCCCGTCTCGGTCGCGAGCCCTCCGACGTGGAAATCGCCTCCGAGCTCGAGATCCCGGTGAGCCGCGTCAACGAAGCTTACGAAGTCGACCGCCGTCGCACGCTGATCTCGCTGGATCAAGCGCTTTCCAACGATGCCGGCTCCGAGCAGTCTCTCATCGATACCCTTGTGGATGGTCGTTATCACAACAACCAGCTCGCCAAGGAAGATAGATTCATGCTTGCCGAGGCGATCAAACAGCTCCGGGACGGCCTGCGAGAAGTCGTTCAGCTCACTTTCTACGAAGATCTCAGCCAGACCGAAGTGGCAAGACGCCTGGGAATCTCCCAGATGCAGGTCTCGAGACGACTGAGAGCAGCCACGGCAGAGCTTCACAAGATCATCACCCAGAAGACTAAAAAAGGTCCCGGCCAGAAGGGTAGCTGATGAGCTCCCCGGTTGTGATAAGCGCGCGCGGTCTGACCAAGGACCGGGTGAGCAGTTTTCTGCGCAAGCGTGTCCGGGTGCTCAGCAACCTCGATCTAGCCATCACCGAAGGCGAGACCTACGGGCTTCTCGGTCCTAACGGAGCCGGCAAGACAACCACTCTCAAAATCCTTCTCGGGCTCCTGCGCCCGGACTCAGGCGAGGCAAGAGTCCTCGACTCTCCTGCCGGTCATCCCGAAGCTTTGCGGAAAATCGGCTTTCTCCCGGAGAACCCTTATTTCTACAGCCATCTCACCGCCATGGAATTCCTGGATTTTGTCGGTCAGCTTTTCGAGATGCCGGCAACGGAGCGAAAATCCAGAGCAGGCGAGCTTCTTGCCCGGGTCGGTCTGAGCCAGTCGGCGGACAAACAGATGGTGCGCTTTTCAAAGGGCATGCTCCAGCGCCTGGGCATTGCCCAGTCCCTGATCAATGATCCGCAGGTGCTTTTTCTCGACGAGCCCATGAGCGGTCTCGATCCCATCGGACGCAAAGATGTCAGGCTGATTCTGCAGGAGCTCAAAGAGCAGGGTAAAACAATATTTTTCAACTCCCATCTTCTCCCCGACGTCAACGAGATCTGCGATAGAGTGGGAGTAATGCGCCAGGGCAAACTGGTGAGCGAAGAGAGGGTGGCGGACATCTCGAGCCGGGGCGACTACCGTGATCTCGAGGAATATTTCCTGCGGCACGCAGAGGGCGGGGGCAATGCCGAAGTTTGACGCTACCCGAGCTATCGCCACCAACACATTCAGAGAAACAGTCCGGGACCGGGTCCTCTATGCATTCCTGATCTTCGCCTGTCTCATAACCGTATCGGGAATTCTCCTGGGCTCGCTGTCTGTGGGTCAGGACATCAGAATCATCGAAGATATCGGGCTGGCGGTGATTGCAATTATCGGCGGTATCATCACCGTTTTCGCCGGCACCAACCTGGTCACCAAAGAGATCGAGCGGCGCACCGTCTATGTGATCTTCTCCAAGCCGGTAACGAGCTGGCAATTCATCGCGGGCAAATATCTCGGGCTGGCCATGTGCATCTTCGTAATGCTCTGCCTGATGGGCACTTTCCTGGTCCTTCTGGTCTGGATGGTGGACGGTACGCACCAGATACAGTTCCATCTTCCCTGGCTCGGCTCGGCCCTCGCCCTGGTCTATCTCGAATTGCTCTTCGTGCTTGCCATGGCCACTTTCTTCTCGACCTTCTCGACGCCCATCATGAGCGTTATCTTCACCCTTTCTCTCTGGTTTATCGGACATCTCACCGGCTCCCTCAAAGAGCTCTCGGCCATGTCCAGCAGCCCGCTGGTGGCAGATATTCTCAAAGGGCTCTACTGGATCCTCCCGGATCTGGCAGGGCTCACCCGTGTCAGGGCCGAGCTCGCCTACGGTCACGCTCCGTCCCAGGAGTTCGTGCTATTCATCCTCTGTTATATAGCAGCCTATATACTAATGCTTCTGGGGATGGCAGCCATCGTCAACGAAAGAAGAGAGTTTCCCTAGTGGAGTTCCTGACAGATCCCGGATTGCTTACGGTCAGAGCGGTGCTTGCCGGTCTTACCGGGATATGCGTGGGCAGCTTCCTGAACGTGGTGGCACTGCGCTCCCTGAAGGAGAAAAGCTGGATCTGGCCTCCTTCGCACTGCCCGCAGTGCGAGCATGCTCTGGGATTCCTGGACCTGATTCCGATAATCTCTTTCTTCCTTATCAAAGGCAAATGCCGGTACTGCCAGAAGCCCGTGGACTGGCATTATCCCCTGGTGGAGCTGGCCACCGGACTGGCCTTCGTCCTCGTGCTCTATGGTTACGGCATCTCGATAGAGGGGCTGGCCATGCTGATTTTCGCCTGCACTCTCATCGCCACGACAATTACCGATTTCAAAGAGAAAATCATCCCCCACGACATAACCTATATCTCGATGACCCTGGGGATAATCTACCGGAGCTTTTTCCATTTCCCCCTCCAGCCCTTCAAAGCACAGCCCCTCACCTTCGATCCGGGACTCTTGAGCGAATCGCTCCTCAATATCGGGTTTCATCAAGATGTTTTTCTCGACACCATGGCCGGCATCGGACTGAGCTATATAATCTTCGATTTCATCGCCTTCTACGGGCTCAAGATGGTTATCTTTCTGGGCGGGGGAGAAAGCGAAGAGGACCAGCAATCAGAGACCCGGGAAGACGACACGGACTCGGACCCGCAGATCGACGGCTCTTTCGATCTCGGGGTGAAGATCAAGCCCGATGAGGAAGAAGAAGAGCTCATCGTCATGGGCGGCGCCGACGCCGTTCTGGCGGCGGTGATAGCAGCCTGGCTGGGCATGGGAAGCATGCTCATATCGGTGCTTCTGGCATTTCTGGTGGGAGCCCTCATGGCCTCCGCCTATCTTTTCGTGGACATGGGCAAACGGGGAGTGCTCTCCTCCTGCATCAAGCCGGCTCTCATAGGCTTCGGTCTGGCAGCGGTGATAACCGCTCTACCTCTGGGCTGGTTGATGACCATGTTCGGAAATACCGAAGGCTATATCAGTCAGTTCGTCACTTTCGTGCTCGTAGCCGGTCTCTGCGGAGCCGTTCTGGGGGCAATCTGCCACGGCTCCCGCTTTCGTCATCATTTCCCCTTCGGGCCTGCTCTGGCCTGCGGGGCCGCCATCGTCATGTTCCAGTGCTGCACGAAAGGCGGCGGTGCCATCCTTATCCCCTGGGGCATAATTACCCAGGGGAGCATGTTCTAGGGGGAGAACCTCGTAAGTGTTCGGCTTCAAGAAAAAACAGGGTCCCACTATCGGTGTCGAGATAAACAGCGACAGCATCAGCCTCATGCAGCTGGAGAAGACTCGTGTCGGCATCGAGGTGATCAGGTTCGCCTGTCTGCCGGCGCCGGCCAACACGGTCCGGGAAGGACTGGTCACCGATCCCCAGGCGGTAGGCGCAGTGATCATGAGCCTGCTCGAAGACTCCGGCATTCCGGCATCCGGTCCGATGCCGACCATGAATATGTCGATCCCGGCGCAATCGGCGGTCATCCGCCTGATGCCGGTGCCCACAGGCATGCCTCCGGACGAGCTTGCCGAGGTTGTCACCCAGGAAGCCACCAACCACGTCCCATTTCCTATCAACGACGCCAATCTCGACTGGTCGCTCATGCCGGCCACCGAAAGAACGGACCCGGACGGCGTCCGGAGAGTCGATGTCATTCTGGCTGCGGTGCAGCGCTCGATCATCGAGACATGCTGGCGCACTGCCGACAGTGCCGGCGTACGCCTCGGCCGGGTCGAGGTCTCGTCCCTGTCTGCAATACGCGGTCTCGCTCTTTCCGGTCATGACTCCCCGGACAAAGTCTCGATGGTGGTCAATATCCGCCAGGACGCCACTGACATCAACATCGTCCGCAGCGCCATGCCCCTATTCGGACGCTCGGTAATCATCGGAATCGAGACCCTCACCGAAGCAGTCTCCCGCAGCCTCGAAGTCGATTTCGATCAGGCCCTGGACCTCCTTCCCGAGATATCGCTTTTCGGCAGACCTCCCAAAGACGACCGTAGCGGTCAGGCCGCCCAGGTCGCCCGCACGATCTTTTCGGACATCACCGACGAGCTCGAGCGTTCCCTGGAGTTCTACGAGTCCCAGGTCGGCGATGTGCGGGTGGATGAAATCGTCCTCACCGGCCCGGGCTGCATGCTGCAGAATCTCGATCAATATGTCTCCAGCCGAATGGGACACAAGGCTGCCTACGGCAACGCCATGAAGGATCTCGTTTTCGACGAGACCCTGGTAGTCGAGCGCATGCAGCCGATCCTTGCCTCCCTGGTCGGCTCCTCCATCGACCCGGTCTGGAATCCCACTTTCACTGTCGATCTCGACTTGAACAAAGAGGGTCGTCTTCCTCATCTCTTCGACGAGCGCAAGACCCAGGTCCTCGATGAAGAGCGGGAGCTGCCGCCCTGGTTCAGACCGGGTCTTGCAGCCGGTGCGGCTATTCTCGTCCTGGCATTTCTGGCCTGGTCCTATCTGGTTTATCTCGAGCTTCCCGGCAAGAGCCAGGAAGCCGAAGGCTTGAGCAATAAGATAGTCGAAGCCAAGCACGATCTGACCAAGATCTCCAGTCTCAAGACCACTAACGCGCATCTCGATACCAGGAGGAAAGTCCTCACCTATCTGATCAATAAGTCCCGGCGCTGGTCTCCATATCTCAGGGTAATCGCCGAGAACACACCCAGGGACGTACAGATCGAG
>JAGQHH010000240.1 GCA_020431945.1 Cyanobacteria bacterium HKST-UBA02
ATGCGCTATCACTCCCTGGTGGTGAGCGAGGAAGATCTGCCTGCCTGCCTGAAAATAATCGCCAGAGAGGCAGGGGCTGGCACGATCATGGCTCTGGAGCACAGACAGAGCCCGCTTTTCGGTCTGCAGTTCCACCCCGAGTCTATCGGTACACCCGGCGGCGCCACAATCATGAGGAATTTCACCCAGCTATGCTCGCACTAGAAACACTGAGATCGACCGGGGAGCAGCGCCGTATCGAAGCTGTCCGGGAGCTTGGCAGGGATGCCCTGGATATCTGCGGCACCGGCGGCAGCGGCATCGCCAAGTTCAATATCTCCACTTCCGCCGCCTTTGTTATTGCCGCTGCCGGAGTGAAGGTCGTCAAATTCGGCAACCGCAAAGCCACTTCCCAGAGCGGCAGCATGGATTTCCTGGAAGCCCTGGGGCTGGGCCGGGAGCTCGATGCAAGACAGCTGAAGAAAGTCCTGGAGCGGACCGGTCTCGTCTTTCTCAATGCGCCGTATTTCTATCCGGAGCTCAAAAGGTTCGCTGCATTGCGTCGCAGCCTGGGAAGATCGACGGTGCTCAATTTCATCGGTCCTCTGCTCAATCCGGCGCGCCCGCAAAGACGCTTCATGGGCGTCAGCGACAGGCACATGCTGCCGATCATAGGAGCCTATCTCGAGCAGGAGAGGAGCCTCGATAGAGCCGCACTGGTCCACTCCCATAGCGGTCTGGACGAACTCACAACAGAATCGGGCAATATATTTCACTTAATCGACCAGGAACCTCTCGAAGTCCAAGGCAAAGACTATGAGGCTCTGGCAATCACATCCTCTTTCGTGCCCGGCTCTTACCTGCCAGAAGCCAACGCCGCACTTCTCGAGGCGATTCTCAGGAGTGAGCACCGGGGCTCGGCGGTGGTCGCCGATCTGATCTTCAATAGCGGAGCGGCGTTATTCACAGCCCGGAGAGTGGCCACTATCGAAGAAGGCATCGAGCTTGCCAGGAATTGCATCGAGAGCGGTGCCGCTCTTGCCAGGCTCGAAGAGACAAGAGGTGCTTATCATGCTGCTTGATCGAATCGTCACGAACAAAAGAGCCGAGATCGAGAATCTCCCCGAAGTCGATTCGTACCCGGACAAAATAGATAGCCGGAGCGAGAGAGCCAGCTTGAAAGAGTCCCTCCTGAAAGAAAACGGGATCGGGATTATCGCCGAGATCAAACCGGCTTCTCCCTCCGCCGGCGTTTTTCCGGACAGCCTGGGACTGGACGAGCGTCTTTCGAGCTACAACGATCATGCCTGCGCCATCTCGGTCCTCACAGACAGCAGATATTTCGGCGGCAGTCTCGAGCTCCTCGGTCGGGTCGCTGCCCGGACCGACAGACCGGTGTTGCTCAAGGACTTCGTCCTGGACCGCAAGCAAGTCGCCCTTGCCCGGAAATTCGGAGCCAGCGCCGTGCTTCTCATCGTCAAGATCCTCAGCCCCGCCCTCCTGAGCGATCTGATCGGCGAGTGTCAGGCGCTGGCACTCGAGCCCCTGGTGGAGATCAACGACGAAAGAGAGCTTGCCGTGGCCACTGCTGCCGGTGCGGAGCTGATTCTCATCAACAATCGCAACCTGGAGACCATGGTGGTCGACCGCGGCACCACCCTCGCCCTGGCTCCCCTTCTTGCACCGGGGCAGACAGGGATCTCGGCAAGCGGTATCGAGAGCCCGGAGCATATAGAAGAGCTCCGGGGAGCAGCCCATCACTTTCTCATCGGCAGCGCCCTGATGCGCTCCGCCGATCCCGGCGCCCTTCTTGCGGAACTCAAGCACAGGAGATACAGCCATGCCCCGGCTTAAGATCTGCGGTATCACCAGGCTCGAAGACGCCTTGCTGGCAGTCGAGCACCGGGCCGACTATGTCGGTCTCATCTTCACTCCCGCTTCCCGACGCTGCCTGGAGCCCGCTAAAGCACGAGCCATAGCCGATGCGGTACGGGACAGGGTAGCCCTGGTCGGGGTCTTCATGGATCAGGAACGGGCATTTATCGAAAGCGTGGTGCGAACCGTCGGTCTCGATCTGATCCAGCTCCACGGCGAAGAAGATCGGAGCCTGATTGCGAAGCTCCCGGTTCCGGTGATCAAGACTACTTTCTACGGTCCCGGAAGCGGCGAGCCCCGGGATACTGAAACAGCAGCCTATACCCTTCTCGATCGCCCCCGGGATGCCTCACCCTCTTGCCGCCGGGATCCTGATCCCGATGCCCTGGCAAGCGCCCTGGCGAATCTGGCAGGCGAGCGAAAATGCTTCATCGCCGGCGGTATCAATCCGGATAATCTACCGCTAATTCTCAATCGATTCGATTCCAATCTGCCTTTCGCGATCGACGTCTCATCCGGCGTCGAAAGCGAGACAGGAATCAAGTGCCCTTTCAAGATCGAGCGCCTGAATATAATGCTCGACAAAAACAGAAACAGAGCCAGCGAGGTGAGCCATGCTTCTTGACACCAGATACGGTACTTATGGCGGCATCTATGTGCCCGAGACCCTGATTCCGGCTCTTACCGAGCTCGAAGCCGCCTTCAGCGAGGCCCGAGAAGACCGGACCTTCAACCTGGAGCTGGAGAGCCTCCTGTCCACTTACGCCGGTCGCCCGACGCCTCTCTACCACGCTGCCAATCTCACCGAGCTCTACGGAGCCAACATCTTCCTCAAGCGCGAAGACCTCCTGCATGGCGGGGCGCACAAGACCAATAACGCTCTCGGTCAGGGGCTTCTCGCCCGCACCATGGGCAAGAGGAGAATCATCGCCGAGACCGGCGCCGG
>JAGQHH010000241.1 GCA_020431945.1 Cyanobacteria bacterium HKST-UBA02
GCTCCACCGGCGAGGTGATGGGCATAGCTTCGCGCTTCGACCTGGCTTTCGCCAAAGCCCAGGTGGCAACCGGTCAGTCTCTGCCTCTCGAAGGGGGCGTCTTCGTCTCGGTCACCGACAAATACAAACAGGAAGTCGTTCCCATCGCCCAGAGCCTCTATCAGCTCGGTTTCAAGCTGATCGCCACCCGGGGCACCGCCGCCACCATCAGCTCGGCAGGGATTCCGGTACAGCTCACCAACAAGGTCTCGGAAGGCAGACCGAACCTGGTGGACCAGATCAAGAACAACCAGATCCAGCTCTGTGTCAATATCCCCAGCGGTCGTACAGCCCGGGGCGACGACCAGATCATCAGGCGGACCGCCATCAACTATGGAATCCCGGTAGTCACGACCCTGGCCGGAGCAAGAGCGGTAGCGTCCGCCATCGCTGCCATGCAGACCGGAGCCATAGAGGTCAAGAGCCTCCAGGAGTACCACAAGAACATCTCTTACTGGGAATCGGCAAGCAAAACCAAGTCTGCGCCTTACTCTGGTATATAATGACCCTTTTCATAAAGGAGAGACAGTGAGCACAGACCTGGCTAAATATATCGACCACACCCTGCTGAATCCGCATGCCACGGCGAAAGAAGTGAGCACCCTCTGCCAGGAGGCGGCCAGGCACAAATTCTACGCTGTCTGCGTCAATCCCTTCTATGTCAAACTTGCACGCAAAGAGCTCTCCGGTTCCGGAGTGCGAGTCGCCACCGTGATCGGCTTTCCCCTGGGAGCCAATATCACCGAAGTGAAGGTCCTGGAGACCAGACGCGCCATCGCCGATGGTGCTGAAGAGATCGACATGGTGATCAATATCGGTGCCCTCAAATCCGGTGACATCGATTATGTCACCGCCGAGATCGCCGAGATCGTCAAAGCCGCTTCGGACATACCGGTCAAGGTGATTATCGAATGCGACCTTCTCAATGACGATGAGAAAATAGCCGCCACCAGAGCCTGCATCGAGGCCGGTGCTTTCATGGTCAAGACCTCCACGGGTTTTGTCCGGGACGGCAAGGGTGCCACCGTAGAAGATGTCACTCTCATGCGCAAAACAATTGGCGGAAACAAGCTAGGCATCAAGGCCAGCGCCGGCATCAGAGACAAAGCCAAAGCTCAGGCTCTGGTGGAGGCCGGCGCCGACAGGCTGGGCACTTCGGCGGGAGTCGCCATCGTCGAAGGCGCGGCAACAGCGAAGTCTTCTTATTAACAAGCGAGGAAAAAATGTTCATTTCTAGAAAATCGGTCCTGGCAACGACTCTTGCCGCCACCACAGCTCTTCTCTGTCAGTCGGGCGCCTTCGCCGGTCCCCAGGCCGACGATCACATGAAAAAAGGCGAAGAGTTCTACCGGAAGATGAAAGTCAAAGAGGCTGCCGAGCAGTACCGGGAAGTGATCAGGCTCGATCCCAAGAACGCCAAAGCGCACCAGCGGCTGGGCGCCGTCCTGGCCGCCATGGACGACTACGAGACCGCCATCCTCGAATCCAAACAAGCCATCAAGCTCGATCCCAAAGACTATCTGGCCCACGTGGTCCTCGGTCAGATCTATGCCAACCAGAGCAAGATGAAAGAAGCCCGGGTGGAATTCCAGCAAGCCGTCGCTCTCAACCCCAAGTCCTTCACAGGTTATATGAATCTGGGTCTGGCCAATACCGGGCTCAATAACATAGACGATGCCATCAAAGCCTACAGCAAGGCGGTGGAGCTCAAACCCGAGAAAGCCATGGCCCATCACAATCTGGCCCTGGTCTATCAGCTCAAGGGAGACTTCCCGAAAGCTATCGAGGCGGCCAGGAAAGCCGTAGAGCTGGCACCGAAGAATCCCATGCCCCTTCTCGGTCTGGGCAATATCTACGGTGACGCGGACAAGGTCGAAGAGGCGATCAAGACATACAGAGATTGCCTGCGCATGGACGATCGCAATTTCCTCGCCCACTGCGGACTCGGCTGGATGCTGGAGAAAAAGGGCGATCTCGAGGGTGCCCTCAACGAGCAGAAGAAGGCTCTCAAGCTCGCCCCGGACTACAGCCGCGCCCGCTATCGCATGGCCGCCATTTTCGCTGCCCAGGGCGATCAGAAGAAAGCCGAGAAAGAGTTCAAGCGTTGCCTGGAGACCAAGTCTCCCGATCCCATGGCTTTCGTGGAGTATGGCAAGTTCCTTCAGGGCAACGGCCGCAAGAACGAGGCTCGTACTCAGTATGAGCAGGCCCTCAAACTCAGCCCGGATCTGAAGCTCGCCAAAGACGCTCTCGCCAAACTTTAATTGAGCACCGGCAAAATACTCGGTCGCTGGGACTCGGTCGCGATCAGCATTGGAATCGTCGTCGGAGTCGGCATTTTCAGAGTGCCCTCGGAGGTGGCCAGCCAGCTCCACAGCCCGTCCCTGATTATAATCGCCTGGATTCTCGGAGCGCTGGTCTCCACCCTGGGGGCTTTCTGCTATGCCGAGCTCGCCTCCATCTACCCGGAAAGCGGCGGCGACTACGTTTATCTCAGGGAATGCTACGGCAGACTGACAGCCTTTCTTTTCGCCTGGTCCGAGCTCCTCATCACCCGCACCGGCTCGGTGGCAGCGGTGGCCATTCTATTCGGCGAATATTTCTGCGCCCTGGTCAATCTGCCTGCCACCAGCGCCGCCCTCATGGCGGTACTGGTGGTGGTGCTTCTTTCCGCTCTCAATTTTCTCGGTCTGAAAATCGGCAGCCGCCTCCAGAACATATTCACCATCCTGAAAGTGCTGGCCCTCACCATCATCATCATTGCCGGCTTCACCACTTTGAAGACCCCGGCCAATTCTTTCGATTTTCAGGAAGTCTCCCTCTCGCCCTCCCTGCTCACCGCCATATGCGTGGCCATGGTGCCCATTCTCTGGACCTATGGAGGCTGGCGAGACAATGTCTTTCTTGCCGGCGAGACTAAAGAGGCTGCCCGCTCGATACCGTTTGCTCTGATCAGCACCTGTTTCATCGTGGCATCGATTTATCTGGCCATGAATGTTCTCTATCTTCTATGGCTTCCCATGGGCTTGATCCAGACTTCCAGGCTGATCGCCTCGGATCTTCTGCAAGTGCTCTTCGGCGGTGCCGGCGCCAAGATCGTGGAGGCACTGATCGTCATTCTCAGTTTCGGTGTGATCAATGCGCTTCTGCTTACCGGAAGCAGGATCGCCCATGCTATGGCCGAGGACAACCGTTTTTTCTCGATCCTCTGTCATATGGACAGAAACACCATGACTCCCCGAAAAGCTCTGTTTTTCAACTGTCTCTGGTCTTGCATCCTGATTCTTCTCACCGGTCGGTTCGAGAAGCTGATTTATTTCACCGGGCTGGCTGTCTGGATCTTTTTCGGCATGGTGGCAATCTCGATCATTCTTTTGAGACGGCGTCAGGCAAAATCTGAGAAAGAGTCAGCCGAGAATGAGTTCTTCAGAGTGCCGGGCTATCCACTGACACCGATAATAGTGGCAGCCGTTTCTTTCTGCCTGGCGGCAGGGACTGTATATCACGAGCCCGGCGACTCGCTCATAGGCATTGTCATCGTCCTTGCCGGGCTTCCCGTCTTTTTGATTCAAGGCCGCCGCAGGCGTTAGCCGGCTTCTTTATTGCCTTCGGAAAGCTGCATCTTGAGCGCCTCCCAGGGCTTGGTGCGCCAGAGAGCCTCCACATAGCGCTTGCGGATCGCCCCGGTGAGACCGCTGCGAGCCCCGAGAGTAGCTTTGCTCATCTCCAGGGCCTCCTTATAGATGGTCTCGGACTCGTCGTACTTGTTCTGGGCTGTAAGAACCAGCCCCAGACCGTATAGAGACTTGGCCGCATAAGCGCTCTCGATCTTGCCATGGCTCCGCCACCAGTCGATTCCGAGACGGTAGAAACGCTCGGACTCCTGATACTTGCCCATACGCCGGTACATGTCGGCGAGCTTGCTGGCGGTGTCGGCATAAGCGCCGGGATCCGTCTCCTTGGTGGCGTCCACGATGGTGAAAAGCTTGTCGAAAGTGGCTCTGCCTTTCTCGAGATCACCCCGTCTGGCGTAGATATCGCCCAGGACTCGAAGAGGCTGGATCTTGCTCTTCTGTTGCAGGGACTCGGTCTCCATACGGGAAACTGCTTCCAGACAGGCTTTCTCAGAGTCGTCGAATTTGTCCTGCATGAAGCAGACATAGCCCAGAGCCTGATAGGCCTGGGCCGGGCTGAAAGGACCGACGATGGTCTCGGGCAGCTTGAGGAGCTCCCGGATTTTGTCTTCAGCCTCTTTCCAGTGACCGGAGCTGTAATAGAGCTCGATAAGACTGCCCAGGGCTTTGGCATACTCTTCCGATTCCGGTCCCTGCTCCTCCCGCACCAGCTCGAGAGCGTCGATGGCGGCTTCGCGCCTGGGACCGTATCCTTCCAGATCCGGTTTTTCGGTCTTGTTCTGCACCACCCAGAGCATCTCGTTATTGAATGGCGGGTACTTGGTCTCGGTGCTTCCGAAACTGGTGGTCACCCAGAAAACCGGCACCCCGATGAGGATCATGGTGAGAAGCAGGAAAAGAACCAGCTCCGAGCTAATCGGCACAATCCCCAGGCGGCGCTTGCGCAGGGGCAGAGAGATCTGGAAAGCCCGGGCCTGGGCTTCCCACTCGTCGCTCTGGGCGACCAGCATAAGATTGAGGTCGGTTTTCAGATCGGTGACATTCTGGTAACGCTCGTCCGGCTCTTTGGCAAGACATTTGAAGACCACTGTCTGGAAGCGCGAGAGAAGATTCTGATCGGCGTCCTCCAGCTCGATCTCCCGGGGAGGCTCGTTCATGTGCTTGTACGCGGTCTCGAGCACGTTCTTGCCGACAAAGGGAGGCTTGCCGGTAATCGCCTCGTACATGACACAGCCCAGGGAATAGATATCCGAGCGCTGGTCCAGACGTTTGCCGGTACACTGCTCGGGGCTGAGATAGAGCGGGCTGCCGAAAACTTCCTGGGAGTGAGTGATATATTGAGCCGACTTGTTGTGCTCGGACTCCTCGGCAAGGATCCGGGCGATTCCGAAGTCCACAAGCCGGACGTCATCCACGAACTGCTCGTTATTGAGAATAACAATATTGCTGGGCTTGAGATCGCGATGCTGGTAGCCGCAGGACTCTCCCTGCTCCAGTCCCATGGTCACCTGTTTGAAAAGATTGACCGCCCGCTCGATGGATATGTGACCGCTCTTGCTGAGAAGGTCCTCGAGGCTCTCGAAGGAAAGGCTGTCCATGACCAGGAAGATGGTGCCGTCACTGGCAATGAACGCATCGTTGTAATTGCAGATATTATTGCCCTTGAGGGTGGTGGAGAGCTGCTTGAGCTTCTGCTCGAATTTCTTGAGGTTGCGCATGCCCTCGATCAGGTGTTTGTGCACCTTTTTGAGAATGACAGCGCGCCCGCTGCTCTTGTCCACCGCCTCGTAGGCAGTGCTGAGACTGCCTTCCCCCAGACAGTCCAGGATATCGAAACGGCCTTCCAGAGTCTTGCCGACGAGAGGATCAGCCTCGCCGAACAGAGATAGGTCGTTTCCTTTTAAGCTCTTTTCCTGGTCGGTCATGCCGGTGGGTCAAATTTCCAGATCTGGACGGGTTCTGAGAAAACAATCTTTTCCTATTATAGAAACATGTCGTTGACACCGGCGTCCACGAAGGCCGTCAGATCGCTGTCCCCGGCTTCCACCAGGAGCTCGTCTCCGAGCGCGAAACCGTAGACGATATGCGGTCCGTCGATAAAAATCGAGCCGGTCCGCATCTGGGAAGTGACTTTTATCGGACAGGACCGATCCACAGAACCGCGCAAATACCGGAAACTATCCCCCGGTCTGAGATAGGGCTCCCGGACCAGATACTGGTAGCGCCCGGCATCGATAGGCTCCACCGGTGCGCCGGCGGAGCGCAGGGTGCCGGTGGACCCGGCCGGGGTACCGATGAGAATCCCGGAGCTCCGGTGCTCTTCCCTGACCCCCTCGATATCGATGAAGTAACGACTGGTGGCGGCAGGGCTCTCATGGGCGATGAGCACTTCGTTGAGAACGCGCTCGTTGAGCACCTGCCCGTTGAGCGTCAGCTTCAGGCGCAAAATTTTGAGAGGCTCGATAGAGCCTTCGATGATCCGGTCCAGAACGCCCTCGAAAGTGTCCCCGGTGGCCATGCAGAAATGACCGAAACTGGAGGATCGGGAGGAGTTGACGCCGAGAAGCGGTAGACCGAGAAGGGAATGGGATGCGTCCAGGAATGTCCCATCGCCCCCCACCGAGATCATCAGGTCCACGTCCTCGATGAGATGATCCAGCTCGGCCCGGGCAATCGAGCGATACTCGATATTACGCTCGGAAAGCGCCCGGTGAACCACCTCCAGCGTTGCCAGGTGCTCCTCATGGGCGAGACGCACCCGGTTGACTACCTGGTTGCCTTCGGCCAGGAGCTTGAGGAAGCGCTCTTCTTTATACTCTTCACCCTGTATCTGATACATGGTCTTTTTTCGCAAGACCAGTACCTTGCCTACTCTCAATTCGAAGTGGCTCCAAATACTAACACTGCAAAAAGTTAGCAGAAATCCCTCTCCATTACCAATACGATATACTTTATGAGTTCTAGCGCCGCCAATCTGCGCATCAGGAGGTCCGAATGTCGCTAACTGGGACACTGACCGGGGCACAAATTCGCGATAAGTTCATAGCTTTTTTCAAAGAGAAAAAAGGGCATCTCCATCTGCCCTCCTCCAGCCTCATACCGGACAATCCGACCCTGCTCCTCACCTCGGCGGGAATGGTCCAGTTCGTCCCGATTTTTCTTGGCAACGCCAGAGCTACCGAGCCGCCCCGGGCGGTGACCGTCCAGAAGTGCGCCCGGGCAGGAGGCAAAGACTCCGATATCGAGAACATCGGTAGAACAGCGCGCCACCACAGCTTTTTCGAGATGCTTGGCAATTTCAGCTTCGGCGACTATTTCAAGAAAGAAGTCATACCCTGGGCCTGGGAATTCGTGACGAAAGACCTGGGGCTACCGGAAGACCGGCTTATCGTAACGGTTTTCGAAGGCGACAAAGAGGTCCCTTTCGACCAGGAAGCCTACGATATCTGGCACAAAGTCGTCGGTGTGCCCGAGAAGCGCATCTTCAAGATGTCCCGCAAAGACAATTTCTGGGGACCGCCCGGTCCCACTGGTCCCTGCGGTCCCTGCTCCGAGATCTATTTCGATCGAGGAGTCGAGTACAGCAAGTTCGACAATCCCGATCCGGAGGTCATCGATCTCGATGACGACGACCGCTATGTCGAATTCTGGAACCTCGTTTTCATGGAGCTGTTCAAGGACGAGAACGGCAAATTCACGCCGCTCGAGAAAAAGAATGTCGACACCGGCTCGGGTCTCGACCGGGTCTCGATGATCCTGCAGAAGAAGAACAATACGTTCGAGACCGATCTGTTCTTTCCGATTCTGGAAGACGTCGAAAAGCTCTCAGGCAAAAAATATACCGGTGGTATCATGCGCGGTCTGCCCGCGACGCCAGAGCAGAAGATCGACAGCTATCTCAAAATCATCTGCGATCACGCGCGCTGTGTCACCTTCCTCATCGCCGATGGTGTCAGGACATCCAATGTCGGCAGAGGCTATGTGCTGCGCTTCATCATCCGC
>JAGQHH010000242.1 GCA_020431945.1 Cyanobacteria bacterium HKST-UBA02
TCGAACATGATCGCGAAGTGATACCAGAATGCCACTGCTTCTTTCTGACCCGGGATCGCTTTCAAGCAGCCGGCGAAGATCTGAGCCATGCCCACCGCCAGGGTGGGGGCGCCGCCGGTTCTCGCCCAGAGACTGGCTTCCCCTACTTCGGAGGCCAGGGCGCTCATGGACTCCGGGGTGACGGCATAGCCCCAGTTGCTGATATGCGAGGCTGCCTGGACCGGATCGGTTCCCACTATTCCCTGGGGACTGTTGATGGCGAAATATATCCCCGGCTCGAGGACGCAGGCTGCCACCATGGCCATCACCGCCACCGCCGCTTCGCAGAGCATACCGGCATAGCCTATGGGACGAGCATGGCTTTCTTTCATGATCATCTTGGGGGTGGTCCCGGACGAGATCAGGGCATGGAAGCCGGATATGGCGCCGCAAGCCACGGTGATGAAACAGAAAGGGAAAATGTCCCCGGTGAAGATCGGTCCTTCGCCGTTGGTGAATATCGTCAGGGCGGGCATATGCATGGTCGGTCTCAGAAAGAGAATGCCCACCGCCAGAAGACCGATGGTGCCGATTTTCAAAAAAGCCGAGAGATAGTCTCGGGGCGCCAGCAGGAGCCAGACCGGCAGCACCGAGGCGACAAATCCATAGACCATCACCGAGATGGCGAGCTGCTCGCCGGTGAGGGTGAAAATCGGGGCCAGATCGGGAGATGATGCCACCCACTCCCCGGCGACCACCGCGCCGATAGTGAGAGCCACGCCGATGATCGATCCTTCCATGACTTTGCCCGGACGCAGGATCCTCATATAAAGACCGATGAGAAGCGCTATGGGAATCGTGGCAAGGAGTGTAAAGGCGCCCCAGGGGCTGGCTTTGAGCGCGTTGACCACGACCACGGCGAGCACTGCAATCAGTATCAGCATTATCAATAGAATCGCGGTCAGGGAGATGACCCCGGCAAGGGGGCTGATCTCGTCCCGGGCCATCTGACCCAGGGACTTGCCCTTGCGTCTCATGGAGCAGCAGAGAATGACGAAGTCCTGAACGGCGCCGGCAAGCACCACTCCGACGATGAGCCAGAGAGTGCCGGGGAGGAAGCCGAACTGTGCTGCCAGAATCGGACCCACCAGGGGACCGGCGCCGGCGATGGCGGCGAAGTGGTGACCGAAGAGCACCCATTTGTGAGTGGGGACGAAGTCTTTGCCGTCGTCGATTGCCATTGCCGGGGTGACATTGCTGTCATCGAGCTCGAAAACTCTTTCAGCGATGAACTTGCTGTAGAAGCGGTAAGCCAGGGAGAAAATACAACCGGCTGCCACCACCATCCACATGGCGTTGATAGATTCGCCGCGAAAGAGCGCGATGGTGGCAAGGGCATAGGCGCCGGCAAGGGCGACGGCGATCCATATAAAGATCCGCATCAAGTAAGCAGCCCCGCCAGGGTAGCTGACATATAGCTTGCCATGGTTCCGCAGATAAGGGCTTTGATACCGAGCTTGGCCAGGTCTTCGCGTCTCGAGGGAGCGATCTCGCCGATACCGCCTATCTGAATGGCGATGGAGCTGAAATTGGCGAAGCCGCAGAGAGCGAAAGTAGCGATGGTCTCTGCCTGGGGTCCGATACTGAGATTGGACTGTCCTTTGAGAATCGAGGAGAGATCGGAGTAAGCGACGAATTCATTGACTACGATTTTCTCGCCCATCAGTCTTCCCACGGTATGAGCGTCATGCCAGGGCACTCCCAGAAGAAATGCGATGGGAGAGAAAACCAGACCGAAAAGATCCTTGAGCTCGAGATGAGCGAGATCGAGTCCGATGGCATCGAGACGCATACCGAGATGATGGAGCTGGGAGCCGACGATTCCCACCAGGGCATCCCCCATGGCTATGAGGGCGATGAAGGCGATCAGCATGGCCACGACATTGAGACCGATACGCATACCGTCCGAGGCGCCGTGGGCGGCCGCATCGATGATATTGACATTTGTCTTCTTGACCTCGACTTTGACCTCTCCCTTCGTCTGGGATTCTTCGGTCTCGGGCCAGACGATCTTCGCTATGACCAGGGCTCCCGGGGCTGCCATGATGCTGGCGGTAAGAAGTTAAGAGGCTTTGATTCCCAATCCTATGTATACGGCCAGCACGCCTCCGGCAACACAGGCCATGGAGCCCGCCATGGAGGCCAGGAGCTCGGACATGGTCATGCCGGCAACATAAGGACGGATGAGGAGCTGGGCTTCCACCTGACCGACGAAGACGCTGGCGGCGTTGGACAGCGCTTCACTGCCGCTGGCCCCCATGATGACAGCGACTACTTTGGCCACTATCTGGACGAATTTCTGCATGATCCCCAGGTAGTAAGCGATGCTCACCAGGCTGGAGACGAAAATGATGGTGGGCACGACTCGAAAAGCGAATATATAATCGGCGCCTTTGCCGAATAGCTCGATTAGAATCTCGGGCTTCTGCACCAGGGGACCGAAGACGAAGCCGGCGCCCTTGTCGGAGAAATGAAGCAGGGCTGTGATGGCATCGCCGAGTTGTCTGAAGATCTCCTGACCCAGGGGGACTTTCAAAACGAAGATGGCCATGCCGAGCTGGAGAGTGAGACCGGAGAGGACCAGTCTCTTGTTGATCGCTTTCCGGTTGTTGGACATCAGGAAAGCGGTCCCGAGTATGCAGGCCAGACCGAGAAGCCCAATCCACTTGGATTCCATTGCCAATTCCTCTACCGACTACACAAGTGTAATCGGTATTTCGCCATCCTCAGCGCTTGACAGCTATTGTCCCTGGAGGTCTATATATTCTCGATTGTCGATGGATATCGTTTTTTCGAGAATCAACCTCTCATCTTTTTTCAGCTCCAGTTTGTGATTGCCGCTGCCCAGCTCCAGCACGGCTATGCCGCCGTCCACTCCCCAGGAGCGCCCGTCTTCCACGGTTCCTTCTTTTCTGCCGTCCACTATCACTGCCGCCCCCACCGCCTCCCGGCTCGTTGTCAGGGCTACATTAGCGCCTTTCTGACCGGCGCCGGAGGTTTCCAAAAATAAGAGGAGCAGGACAGCGGCGATGATCAGGAGCCAGATCCGCACGGCTCTCGACTGTTTTATGTTGGATTCCGTCCCCATATCAATAGTCGAGCATCCCGTCGTTGTGGGGAGAAGCTTCCGGTTGCGAATTCACCGGTTGTGGAGTCACTGCCGGTGCTGGTCTGGGAGCAGCGCCGGGGAGCGGGGCTTTCTTGACCGGCTGCTCGGGCTGGTTCGTGGGGTAGAGCAGCGGATCTAGGGGCGCGTTATTGCTCGGATAGGTCGGTGCCGTCTCCACCGGAGTCTCGACCGGTTGCTCTCCGGGAGTGGCGGTCTCTACCGGTGCCACTGTGGTCTGCTCGCTCTGATCCGTCTTGAAGGCGTCTTTAGGCTCTTCGATGGTGGGAGTCGGCTCGATGAAAGAGCCGGCGGGGTGTGGTCTTACTTTGTAATATTCTTCGTTATAGGCGCGCCACATGGGAGCCATGATGCCGCCTCCGGTAACCGCTTTGCCGGGGATCGGGCGGTTGTCGTCATTGCCTGCCCAGACCGCGGTGACCATATCCGGGGTGAAACCCATGAACCATACGTCTCTTCCTTCGTCGGCGGTGCCGGTCTTGCCTGCCACGGGCCGGTCTTTGAGACGGGCGCCGGTGCCGGTGCCGCTTTTCACCACATCCTGGAGGATGCTCACCAGGCGCGCCACAGGCTCCACAGGAAAGACTTTGTCGACCTTGGGCTCGAAGACTTCGATGACCTGACCTCGATTATTCTCGATTCTTCTCAAGACCTGCGGGGTGATATGCACGCCTGCCCGGGCGAAGGTCGAGTAGGCGCTGGCGAGATCGAGAGGCGAGACGGCGGAGCTGCCCAGGGCCAGGGAAAGGTTGGGATCGAGACGGGAAGTGATGCCGGCCAGGCGCGCCGTCTCGATGATGCTTTCCATGCCCAGCATCTGAGCCGTGCGCACCGAAGGCACGTTGCGCGAGAATTTGAGAGCAGTGCGGACCGGAATCTTGCCCATATATTTGTGGTCGAAATTCTTGGGTGCATAATCGGGCAGTCCCCACTTCTGCTTGATCACAAGGGGGGTATCCTCGACTATGGAGTCCGGGGTGATCACCCCTCGCAGAAAGCCTGTCAGATAGACGAAGGGCTTGAATGAGGAGCCGGCGGTATGCGGGTGGGTAGCCCGGTTGAACTGATGCTGCCAGAAATTGCCGACGCCGCCCACCAGGGCGATTACCGAGCCATCCTGCACCAGAATCGATACCAGAGCGGCCTGACTCACACCTTTAGGAGCTTTCTTGATCCCGTTGTTGAGGGCTTCCTCGGCAAGGTGCTGGGCTTCCGGATCGAGGTTGGTATAGACTCTCAGTCCCTGACGGCGAAGCTCTGACTGGCTGAAGCGATCGCGGAGAAGCTCCATGACATAGCTTATATAGTATGGATATTTCTGAAGCGGGTTGCGACCTTTCTTGAAAGTGAGCTTGTAGGCTTTTGCCTCGTCAGCCTGGGCTCTGGTGATATAGCCATATTCCACCATCTTCTCCAGGATCTCTTGTTGCCGGGCTATGCCTCGTTCGCGGTGCTTCTCGGAGCCGAGCTCGGAAGGCGCTTTCACCAGTCCGGCGAGAAATGCCGATTCGGCCAGATTGAGCTCGGCGCCTCGCTTGTCGAAATAACGCTTGGCGGCTCGCTCGATGCCGTAAGCGTTGTTGCCGAAATAGATCTGGTTGAGATACATCTCGAGAATGCGCTCTTTGCCGTACTGGCTCTCGAGCTTGTAAGCCATATAGGCTTCTTTGAATTTACGCTCGAAGGTTCGGCCAGACTCCTGGAAGAAGAGGTTTTTGACGAGCTGCTGGGTGATGGTGGAGCCTCCCTCCACGACGTGTCCGGCCTGGACATTGGTGCGGATGGCCCGGATGATGCTCTTTATATTGATGCCGTTGTGCTCGTAGAAATTGTGGTCTTCCGCCGCCAGAATCGCCTGCTGCATCTGGGTCGACACTTGATTGAGAGGAATCACCCGCCGGTCTTCGTCACCTTCTACGGTGCACACCATGCGATCGAAGCGGTCATAGATCTGAATCGCTTCGATAGGCTCGTATTGCTCGACTATGGTGATATCGGGAAGATCCTGGAGCTCTCCCCAGGCCTGGGCGCCGATATAGCCGAGACCGATGGCCACGGCTACCAGAAGGACAACGAAGAAGAGCTTGAAAGTGCCCGAGACGAATCCCAGGAACCCACCTCCCCTTTTCTTTCTGGCTGCCGATCGACGCTTGGTCAAGTAAAACCCTCGAGAAAATGGCCAGGGATAAAAGCTCAGCCCGCCCTGACCATAGCATTATAGCCCAGGTTGCCAACTGACCTTGTCAGACAGGATCGCTAGCGGCCAGAAGTCTGTAATTTCTCGATAAGGTCTTTCAGTTGTTTGCTGGAAGACATCTGGACCGAGCTTTCGGTCAAAATCGCCTGCATCTGCTTGAGGGCTTCCCGGGCTCCCTCGTGGTCCCCGGCGGCTTCCAGACCCCTGGCTGTATTGAGCAGGAGCTGGGCCTTCATCGGATGCCTGCTTCCGAGAATCCGTTCGAGCTTGCCGTTCGCTTCTTGAATCAGCTTGTTTCCCTCGTCTACTTGATTGGTCTTGAGCATGACAAGACCGAGGAAAGACTCATAATAAGGAACCAGGAGCTTGGCATCATCGTGATAGCGGGCCATCTCCAGGGCTCTTCTCATACGTGTCTCGGCGGCGTTGAAGTTGCCGCCCTCGTAGAGACCCATGGCCGACCAGTAATAGATCGCCGGTATGTTGCCGGTCCGGTATTCGGCGGACTTGAGCCTGGCTACTCTTTTGCGGACCCGCTCGAGAAGCGGCTCGGCGCGCTTGTAGATATTCTCGAGGACGCTGTAATTGCCGAATCCGGCAAGCATCCGCATGTCGTTCGAGACGAGATAGAGCACTTCCCGGTCCGGAGCACCTTCTTTGATGGCTTCTTCCAGACCTTCTCGATAGGCTCGTGATGCAGCATGGGGCATATGAGCAAGCTCCAGGATCGCGGCCCGGCCGCAGGTCATGGTCAGGTCGGTGGACGCTCCTTCCCGGCTCTCATGCTTGCGCGAGGACCGCACTTGTTCTTCTCCGGGCTGTTTTTTAGCGTCTCTCACCGGTCCGTCGCCGGTCAGGCGTCCGGCGGTGAAACCCAGGACAGCTGCTACAAAACAGGCTGCCACCGATACATATATAGATCTACCGCCGGCAGCCTGACGACCTTTGCCGTGCTCACGTATGAAATTCAGCTCCTCGAGCAGGCTTTCGGCGGAAGCGAAACGATCTTCCGGGGACTTTTCCAGGCAACGCATCACTGCCGCTTCCAGGCGGGTCCCGGCAGGCTCTCCTTTGCGGCGGCTCGACAGGGGCTCGGGCTGATCTTTGATCTGCTGGTTGAGGGTCTCGAGAATGGTTCCACCGCGAAATGGCGGTGAGCCGGTGAGGATCTCGTAAGCCAGACAACCAAGGGAATAAATATCCGAGCGCTCGTCCACGGTTTCGGACTGGCATTGCTCCGGGCTCATATAATACGGCGATCCGAAGATCTCTCCGGACTGGGTGAGAGAGAGTACCGCGCCCCCGGTATTCTCCGGTCTGGCGACGCCGAGATCGATGAGTTTCACCGACTCGCCGCCCTGGTCTTCTCGGAGGACCAGGATATTGGCTGCCTTGATATCGCGATGCAAGATTTTTCGGCTGTGCAGGTAGCAAAGCGCTTCGCAGATCTGCACGATGAGATCGAGGGCCCGTCTTCTCTCGAGCTCGCCTTCCTCTTTCAAGATAGAGTGCAGGTCGCGTCCCTGGATATATTCCTGAACTATATACGGTGCGCCGCTTTCGGTAAGCCCGAAGTCCGAGACCGCTACGATCTTCGGATGCTTGATGCCGGCGCAGGTGCGGGCTTCCTGCTGGGTGCGCGCCATAGCCCGGTCATTGCCCAGATATTTCAGGCGAAAGAGCTTGAGAGCCACTTCGGTATCGAGATAGAGATGCTCAGCCAGATAGACATCACTGGTCTTGCCGCTTCCGAGCAAGGAGAGCAGCTTGAACTTGCCGTCTATGGTCTGCCCGATCAGGCTCTCTGCCGACGGAATATTCTCATCCGGAACCTTATCCCTATCCTTACCCGGACCCGGACCCGGACTCAGGATTCGAACCCCTTGCAGCGCGGGCAGTCGGCCCCGTCATAAGGCATGTCGCACTCCGGGCAGATAGTGATCTTGAGAAATGTCTGGGAGGCTCTCATCTGCTCGTTGGGAGGTCGGCTCGAGCCTTCGAGAATGTCTGCTTCGACATTGCGATCGAGCTTGCGAAGCAGGGCAACGACATCTGCCAGGGTCTGGCGAGTTTCGTCAGAGTCCGGGCCGAGGCTCTGCTTGAAGATGTTGAGGGCTTCCTTGCCGAATTTCTCGGCTTCGGCGAAGTCTTCCATCATATAGGCGACGGTGGCCAGCTTTTTGTAAGCCCTGGCGACAATGGGATTACCGGCGCCGAGAGCTTCGGTCTTGATCCTCAGGGATTCCAGATAATGGGTGAGAGCCTGGCTCAGCTTTTTCTGGCCGATATAGATCCAGCCGAGCTGATCGAGACAGACACAGATACGCTCGTCTGAATCGCTGCTGCTTTTCAACAGGTCGATGGCGCCAAGCAAGAGCTCTTCCGATTTCTCGAAGTCCCCTGCAGCAATCGATTCCTTGATTGCTTTCTTGTAGTCTTGCCAGTTCATCGCAGCCATCGCCTGATTATATAGTTATTTAGACCAAAATTTTGAGGTCATATCTGGTGCTTGGCGATTACTGTTTGTAACAAAAAAACGGCGGGTCTTCTGAAGAACCGCCGCATTTTTATTGCTCGACTTCTACTCGAGGCTGTCAGGCGCGAGGGTGTGTGTCGGAGTAGATCCGGCGCAGTCTCTCGAGGCTGACATGGGTGTAGATCTGAGTAGTGTTGATGGTCGTATGACCGAGCAGATCCTGGACGACTCTCAGATCCGCTCCACCTTCGAGAAGGTGGGTAGCAAAGGTATGTCTGAGAGTGTGAGGAGTGATCGCCTTGCTGATCCTGGCTTTCTTGGCATATTTCAGCACCACCCGGTGAACCGAGCGGGAAGAAAGCCTGGTGGCCTGCCGGCTTACGAAAAGCGGGCTTTCCGGAGACGGTGTCCGTCCGCCGGCCAGCTTCGGCCAGAACTCGTGGAGATACTTTCTCAGCCAGGCGTTGGCGCTCTGGTTGAGAAGCACGACTCGCTCTTTACCGCCTTTACCGGTGACCCGCATTTCCATGGCTTCTTCGTTGTAGTCATGGACTTTCAAGCTGCAGAGCTCGCTCACGCGCATGCCGGTGGCATAGAGTACTTCCATCAGAGCGCGATCTCTGACGCCGAGTACCGATTGATCCGGTGCCAGAAGCAAACGCACTACTTCTTCTCGATCGAGACAGGAAGGTAGTTTGCGGGTGAGCTTCGGACCGCGGACCTGTTTGGACGGATCCTCGTCGATCAATTGCTCTCTGCGCAGATACTTGTAGAAACTGCGGATGGCCGAGATCTTGCGGGCCACTGTCGGCCGGCTGTACTGCTCTTGAATTTGCCTGATATAGGCTTTCAGTCCTTCAGCCTCCAGCCAGGACGCGCTTGCCTGGCTGCTCTCCGATGACTCGGTTTGCGGAGCGCTTGTTTCTCCTGCCTGGAATTGCGGGACGACGTCGTTGTCCGCTTCCGGCGAAATATCCGCCGGTCCGCTTGTGCTGTCGATGAGCTGCCTCAAATCGTTGAGATAGGCTCTAATCGTATGTGAAGAGTAATTGCGCTCGACTTCCAGATATCCTGCAAATTGATCGAGCCACACAAGTGCTCCCTGTTGCCCATTCACGGTTGACCATCTTTCTAGTTAGTAAATTGATCTGCCTGTACAAGACATTATTATGAGATGTTGGCAAGGTTTGTAAAGCCCCCTCCCGCTTGTTTTTAGACGTCAAGCGGGAAGATCGGTCTTGATATCGCCCCTGGTGGTAATCGGGGACGCGTGGGAATCGAACCCACCCAGGACAGCGTTTCTCTGCCCCACAACGGTTTTGAAGACCGCACGCCACACCAGCAGCGCTCCGCCCCCAGGTATATCCACTAGAGATGTCAGCGAGGACCCGGGCACATCTATGTTATCCCACAGCACACGGCTTTTTCGAGCACCGGCTCCAGATTTTCTTGGCGGACCCCGACCTGTCCCGGTGGAGACAACAAGCTTAGCTATAATTAACGAATTCGCTCCTGGATCTCTCCGGGACCGGCTCTATGAGAGGGATGTAAAAAGTGGGTGATCGGCCCGTGGGCAGGCGCTTTTGCGTGATGAGGCGGAGTTTATGTCGGAGTGCTTAACAGATAGCTGCTTTATGTTTCCCAACATTAGCATTGACAATACAATACGTAGATACTTATATTTGCTGCTCCGTGCCCAATAAAGGCGCATATTGCAATTGCTTTGGCCGATACGATCCAGCCAGAATACCAGAGGTAACCGATGGCTTTAGAGTTGTCTGAGCGCGTCCGAACCTTCGGGGTCGGAGGTTCGCGCATTTCTGATCTCCCCGATCTTGCCGAAATCCAGAAAGCTTCCTTCAAATGGTTCATAGATGAAGGACTTGCTGAAGAACTCAAGGCATTCAGCCCTATAAAGGACTATACGGGCCGCCTTGAGCTCCACTTCCTCACGAACTATACGTTCGAGGACCACACCGAGCCCAACAAGCCGAAGTCTCCCGAAGAGGCGAGAGCTCTCGATGCCAGCTACACGAAGAAGCTGCGCATCCAGATGCGACTCGTCAATCGCGAGATTGGCGAAATCAAAGAACAAGAGATTTATGTGGGCGACATCCCCATGATGACCGACCGCGGCACCTTTATCATCAATGGTGCCGAGCGTGTCATCGTCTCGCAGATTGTCCGGAGCCCGGGCATCTATTACAAACGCGAGACCGACACCCACGGCAAACGGACCTTCTCCGCCACGCTCATCCCCAACCGGGGTGCCTGGCTGAAGTTCGAGACCGACAGCCATGATGTCATCCATGTCAAGATCGACAAGAACAGGAAGCTGCCTGCCACCACGCTCCTGCGTGCTCTGGGCTATTCGGACAGCGAGATGGAGAATATCTTCCGCCATCACGACTTCTTGAAGAAGACTCTTGAAAAAGACAACAACAAGACCAAGGAAGATTCCCTTATAGAGGTATACAGAAAACTGCGTCCCGGAGATCCTCCTTCGGTGGCCGGCGGTCAGAGTATCCTCGAGAGCCGCTTCTTCGACGACAAGCGCTATGACCTCGGTCGGGTGGGCCGTTACAAGCTCAACAAAAAGCTCAGTCTCTCGATTCCCGAGAGCCAGCGCACCCTGACCCCGGAAGATATCGTGGCTGCGGTGGACTATCTCATCGCCCTCAACTACGACGAAGGCTATGTGGATGATATCGACCACCTCGGCAATCGCCGTATCCGCTCGGTGGGCGAGCTTCTGCAAAACCAGTTCCGCATCGGTCTTTCGCGACTGGAGCGGATCGTCAGAGAGCGTATGACTCTGCAGGATGCCGACACCCTGACTCCGGCCAACCTGCTCAACACCAAGCCTCTCGTGGCTGCTATCCGGGAGTTCTTCGGATCCTCGCAGCTCTCGCAGTTCATGGA
>JAGQHH010000243.1 GCA_020431945.1 Cyanobacteria bacterium HKST-UBA02
TCTCGGCTTCGCCTGGCGGCGCTACCTGAGCACCGCTGCTACAGCGGTGGTTTTCCTTTGCATGCTTGCCGGCTTCTGTTATTTCGTCGGCAATCTAGCGCTTCTGGATATGGGCTCGATTCTTCTGGTCGCAAGCATCTTCACGCTCTGCGGCACCGAGCTCAGTCCCGTCCGGCAGGCTCCGGCCGTCCCTCCCCAGTATCGGTACTGTCCGAACTGCGCCCATCCGCTCGAAAAGCGGTTGTTCGAGGACATCGAAAAACTCGCCTGTCCGGAATGCAGTTTCGTCTACTGGAATAACCCCATCGTTGTCGGCGTAGCCATCATCCCTTCCGGTGACGGAGTGGTGCTGGTCAAAAGGAAGTTCGAGCCCCGTGCCGGAATGTGGGCTCTGCCCGCCGGCTTCGGCGAGCCCCGGGAGCTCCCCTCCGACACAGCCATTCGTGAATCGGCTGAAGAAGCCAACGTGGACATCGAGATCGACAGGCTTCTGGCGGTGGAAGGCAGCACCGAGCGCAACCACGCTCTCGTCTTCTACCTGGCCAAGCCTATCGACAAGGAGCCTTCTCCGGGCTCTGACGCTCTCGAGGCGAAAGTCTTCGCTCTCGACGAGCTGCCCGAACTCGCCTTCTCGTCGCACCAGAAAGTGCTTCGAGCCTGGATCGAGTCCAGGCATCAGTAGGTCACACACACATCGAGAATCAAGAAGCGGCTCCGGTTTATCTGGAGCCGCTTCTTGCCTCGTACCGAGAATTTCATCCGGAGGTCACATGGATCTTCAACACCAACCGATGGAAGCACAACCTGTCAGGCAGGAGAGAATGGACAGGCTGATTGCCGAGTTTCCAGACCGCCTGCAGAGCGGCGAAGATGCGGTCGTAGCGTGGCTGGCTGATTTCGCCAGACTCAATGACCAAATGGACATCGCTTGCAATCGCCTCGCCCTGGCGGAGCAGCTGCTAAATGCCGGCTATAGCTCCGAATCTTCCGGCGACGAGCGAATCACTTTCGATAAACACGGACCGGCAGCCTTTCGCCGGCGCCTCATAGAGTTCGCCCTGTTCTTCCTGGAATCAGACAAACCTGTTCCCGCAGGCGCGAGCCGCTACGCCGATTACTATCTCGCCAGAACAGGCGGATAGCAAATCTCATTCACAGGGCAGGAAGCCCTCTTTTTAACAACAATTTTTACTATTGCTTTTAGTATTACTTCGGTCAGCGACACACGGGGTAAACTAAAGCGTTGCATTCACCCCGATTTCCCCGAAGAAAATGGAATCCAAAAATCTTCCGATCGCCCTCTTTCTATCAATCGTCCTGGCGATTCTTACAGTACCGGCTCTGGCCGCGGACTCTACGGTTTATTACGCGACTACCAGACTCAACGAAGGCACGAGCTCGAATCCACAATATGGAATAAAGAGACATCTTGATCTCGGACAGGGATCCATCGAATACGGTAAGGCCAGAGTCAGGGAACCAGCCGGTTTGCCTCCCCTTGAGCAATCCCCGGACTGGACGACATTCAAGACCAGGTTGAAAATCTGCGACACTGCCTGGCAGGCAGCTAGTGTGAACTCAATCAAAGCCCAGGATCAGTGGGCTTTCTTCAAAGAGGTCGCTAACTGGAAGGGAACCATCGTGGTTTTCATGCACGGCTATGACGAGACTTTCGAAGGCTCCCTGAGAGATGCCGCGGTGATCGCGCACGAGATCGAGAAGCGCGACGGCAAGCGCGAGCTACCGGTCATGGCGATACTGTTCTCATGGCCTTCCCAGGGCAAGACCACCGACTATGCCATGGATGAAGCCAACATCGAATGGAGCCAGGCCCCTTTCCGGGAATTCATCGGCCGGCTGGCCACTGCCAGGCCGCCGGAGACGGCTTTGCACATCGTCGCCCACAGCCTGGGCAGCCGGCTGGCTTTCGGACTCACCGACGATCTGAGGAGCTATTCAGGTCCCCCTCTGACCAAGCTCCTTTTCTCCTCGTCGGACTACGATTTTCACCAGGCTCTGCAAAGAAAAGATCTGCTCGAGAGACTGGTCGAGAAGGAGGTCTTCATACTGGTGTCGGACCGGGACGGTCCACTGATCACTTCGCAGCTCCTGCACGGCTCACCGCGCCTGGGCCGACCCATAGACCCGCCTCCGGTCTCCAGGAAGCCCGAAGACTACACGAAGAAGACGTTCTGGAAACAAATCCTCAACGAAGCTGCCGACATGCTGATCACGGATGATACCTACGACCCTCCTCAGGTCTCCACCTGGCTCGAGCGTCAGGCCGGCAGGGACATCGAATTCGGCAATCGCACCCGTCTTTTCGACGTAACCGAAATTGTCACCGCCGACCTCGGACATCGTCTGGCCTGGCCTGTTATCGGCTCGCTCCTGTCCGTTTCGGAGTCTCTCTATCCTCTGTCCACGAGGGTTGTCCACAAACAGCCGGATAAAGCGATCATGGAGCAGTGCAACGGCAAACCTGCTTATCTATTCCGGTTTCACCGCATCACCCAGGATCGATTCGGAGCCCGGCAATAGTTAAAAAGCTGAGCTCGCGCTAAGCTCTGCTAGTTGTCAAGCGAAAGAACTTCAGCCTACCAGTTTCCTTCCGGATACTGGAAACGCAATCAGGCCGGCAATCTCCAAGATTAAATGAGTGTGCATAGCCTCGCTAGGTAATCGAAACCCTGATTTTTAACTTGTGGCTGGAAATCATGAATATATAGGGTCGAAGTATCACTTGATTCCCAACTGACTTCAACGGACACAACTACTCTCAACTAAGCGGTCCCTTGCTATTACAGCAATCACCCCATGCGCAGTGGCGCAACGAGAGAGAGTGTCTTGCGATGTCTGGCGGGCGTTTTCGTGAAGCTGGCCCGGGCCAGCGAAAGCCTACGGGTGGCACCGGTACTGCGAGCTCGCTTTATCGGTGTTGTGTCGGTCTCTCGGGTGAGAGCACCGACATTTTCTTGTAACCCGCTCCACACCCGACGGAGCACAAAACCTTACTAGGAGATCGTCATGACGAATCACACTGAGAACACCGGCATCACCGATTTCGGCCGCATCCTGATGGCCGCACTCGACAAGGCCGCCGCCGACAAGGCTGCCGCCGAAACCCCCGAGCAGGAGCGCGAGCGCCTGGTCGCTGCAATCAAGGAGCTGAAGCTCCCCGGCTACGCGCTGGCCGGCAACTGGTCCACCGAGACCCTGCGCAAGAAGGTCGCCGAGGCCAAGAAGGCGCCCAAGGCCAAGAAGGTCGAGCCCGTCACCGAGCCCGTCGTCGTCGCCGACGTCGAGCCGGTCGCCGCGGTGACCACCAACGAGGCCGAGAGCACCGGCACCGCCGACGTCGCCGAGACCGTCGCCGCCGAGCCCACCGAGACCCCCACGCCGAGCAACGAGATCACGGAAGCCAACGGCTTCGTCGTCGGTCAGATCGTTCCGGCCAAGGTCACCGCGAAGCTCAGCTACGGCGTGCTCGTGGCCCTGAACGACACCAACACCTCTGCCCTCCTGCACGTCGACGAGATGGCGGGCGGCACCTTCTTCGCGCGCAGCCAGCGCAACAAGGAGATCGCCAAGGGCGCCGAGGTCGCGGTGGAGGTCATCTCGATCCGTCCGCCCAAGGACGGTGACAAGAAGGGCCGCGCCCGCATCTCCGTGAGCGAGAAGACCATCCAGGATCGGGCGGTCGTCGAGAGCCTCACGGTCGGCAACGACAGCACGCCGGGCGCCACCGTGGTCGGCACCGTCAAGGAAGCCCGCAAGGACTTCGTGCTGGTCAACATCACCGAAGGTCCCGCCGCCGGCCGCATCGGTCTCTGCCATGCGACCGAAGTCCCCGGCAAGGGCCGCAAGCAGCGTGACGCCTACATCGCCGGTCTCACCGCCGGTCAGGAGGTGAGCTGCGAGGTGATCAGCGTCGAGCCGGCGGAGAAGAAGGGCGACCTGCGCATCGGCCTCACCATGGTCGGTGACGAGCGTCGCAGCCGTGCCGCGATGGTCAACGACCTGGCGTCCGCGAGCGAGTCGAACTCCATCCCGGTCTCCGGGCAGGTGATCGACATCCGCGAGTACGGCGCCATCGTCAAGATCAGCGAGGGTCCGGCGGCGGGCTACCGGGGTCTGCTGCATCCGCGGCAGGTTCCGGGTCGCACCAAGGAGGACCGCGACGCCTACATCGCGAGCCTGAACGTCGGCGACACCATCGACGCGGACATCATCAAGGCCGAGCCTTCCGAGAAGGAGGGTGGTCTCCGCATCGCGCTCAGCATCGTCGCCGGCAAGCGGCGTGAGCGCACCGCGGTGGTGGAAGAGGCGATGGCCAACGGCGCGACCATGACCGGCAAGGCCGTCAAGCCCATGGGCGGCGGCTTCCTGGTCGAGTGCCACTACGCCGACGCCGTGATCACCGGCCTGCTGCCCGCTTCCAAGACCCCCGCGGGTCTGAAGAACGGCGGCAACGTCAAGGTCCAGATCGACAACGTCGACGGCGAAGGTCGCATCAACTTCACCCGCTAAGCCCTCACCGGCTGACCAGGCTGGCCTGTCCCTAACCGGGCAGGTCAGCCGCGGGGCGACCACTGAAAGGAAGCATGCCGAAAGGCCTCTGCTTTCTTTCTTTTACAAGGATTTCTACTAATGTATTTAGTATTTCTGCAACAAAAAAGCGATGACTCGGGGGACTCAAGGTCATCATCTTATTCTTCGAATAGGACTTATTATTGACGTTCAATCAAGACTCTAGCTTGGCTATCAGCGGCTTCTCGT
The DNA here is from genome assembly GCA_020431945.1 of Cyanobacteria bacterium HKST-UBA02. The sequence goes on from JAGQHH010000243.1 coordinate 4,780, forward strand.
GCTCAACGGGAAGCCACACACCAAAGTGTGCTGCGGACCTCCATAAGCACGTCGAAGAATTTCTCGCCTTTTCCTCTCGATAGAGTCGAAAGCATCGTCTGAGCTGATACTGTCGGCTTCGGATAGATCCGAATCCGGGCAATAAACTCCGGCGACCCAATACCATTGATTGTGCGGGTAGTCGCCTACCGAAACGACATGGCCCTGGATGCCGTTATGGATTGCTTTATAAACGTTCATTCCAATCTCCTTGTGAGTCATTGGATGGGAAACAATGGCATGACTTCGCGGGCTGTTCAATTGTAGACGCCGTACCGGTGACGCATTTGATGGGCGATATTCTGATCATCCCAGTTGTTCGAGCCTCTTAGCTGCGCATAGAGCGGATTTATGTAAGCGAGCCCGCGCTCCCGGTCATGAATCTCACGGTTACGGGTGCACTCGATGCAGGCGCATGCCACAGGAGTCTTGCTATGGATACACATAGTTTCTTTCCTTTCAAATGGTGATGTGCGAGAGAGTCTCTTGAATTAACCAGACGGTTCTGACTGCTATGAGCTTTTCTATGTCGGCCCGGAGCCTGTAAGACCAAGGAAGGCGGAACCAGGAGTATTCATTTCGACAAGAATCTGCACCACTGTCTCGGCAAAATCGCTCAGGATATCGTCGGCTTCTGCCGACAAGCAGGCCGCTGCTTTCGACAGTGCTTTTCCAATTGCATAGACGGAATCCGCAGCATCAAAGGCGTCGAGCACCGCGTGCGCCACCGCCGAAACCACATC
>JAGQHH010000244.1 GCA_020431945.1 Cyanobacteria bacterium HKST-UBA02
TAAGATGTTCGAGCAGGATCAGTGCGAGCGCCAGGAGGCTGCGAACAACCCCAGACCCGGACAGTGGGAAGAGATATCCTCGCATGACCGGGAGCATCGTGCCCGCGTGATCGAGCTCATGAACCAGAATCGACTGCGGTCTGCTGACGATTTCTACCGTGCCGCCATGATCATGCAGCATGGAGATACTCCCGCTGATTTCACCCTCGCTCACGTTTTCGCCATGGCCGCCGTCCAGAAGGGGAACAAAGAGGCTGTCTGGCTGAGCGCCGCCTCTTTCGATCGCTTGATGCAGAGTGCCAATCAGCCTCAGGTTTTCGCCACTCAGTACTACAAGAACGCGAATGATCCCTATGTCTTGAAGCAGCCGATGAAGGCAGACATGATCACCGACTACATTCGGCAAGCCTTCAATGTTCCGACTCTCGAAGAAAGCAAAAAGCGGCTCCTGGAGCTGAATAACAAGAGCGATTAAATTTCCGGGGTCAGAATCCGATCTTCTCCTTCTCGCTCAGCTCTTTCGCCTGTTGCCGATCCAGCTCGGCGCTCTCTTTCTTGCCCATCTTATCGAGAAGCTTGCTCCGGGCGATGAGGGTCGCAGTCGAATCAGGATCGATCACATGAGCATGGTCGAGATCCGCCAGAGCATCCTTTAGCCGCCCCATAAGAACATAGACCTCGGAGCGTTTGCGAAGTGCCTCGTCATCGTCTTTCACTGCTGCGATAACGTGGCAGTAGTCCCGCAAGGCGTCTTCGTAGCGTTTCATATGAACATAGACCAGAGCGCGATTCATGAAGTTGGAATAGTCTCCGGGTACGAGCTCCATGGCCTTTCCATAATCCACCAGCGCCTGGTCGTACTTATTGAGCTGCTTGTCGATTCCTGCCCTGGTCTTATACGGAATTGGACTCATCGGCTCGAGCCTGGAATACTCGGCCAGGTCCGCCAGCGCCTCGTCATATCGGTTGAGGTACGAGTAAGCAGCCGAGCGCTTTGAATAGAGATTGGCGTCCGGGCCAATTTCCAGTCCCCGGGAAAAACATTCGATGGCTTCATTCATCTTGTGCTTGGACGCGAGAAGCGTGCCTTTGAGAGCATAAGCTCTATTCAGATTCGGATTCAAGCGAATCGCTCTGTTCAGATCCGCCATGACATTGGTCCGTGGAGGACCGGATTCCACCATGCTGATATAGTATGCCGAGCTGGCCCGATAGAAATAAGAATCGGCCATTTTAGGCTTGCATTCGATTGCGATGTTAGCTTCCTCGAGAGAAAGCTCATAGCGTTCCTGGTCGTTGTAGATTCCGGCGAGCAAGTTGTGCGCCTCAGCCAGATCCGGCTCGAAAGAAATGGCTCTCCTGGCATACTCGATAGCCTGATCATCTTCCTTCACCATCCGGTGAGCCCGGGCGATCCCGAAGTAAGCCCAGGCGCAGTGAGGATTGGAATTGAGCTCCAGCTTGAATTGATTGACAGCCGGTCCAAATTTCCTTCGCTTCAAAAGCCTTCTACCAGCCACGCAATGTTGAGACCGGCAAATCGGAGGATGCTTTCTATGCCTGGCGCGATGCTTTTTGCTTTTGCTCACACCGGATTTCCCGGCTGGAGCTTGCTCCGAATCAGCGATCTTTCCGGACGGAGACTCCGGGGAGCAAGAAGAAAGAAGGACGGTCAATGCCACTACAGGCAATATTCTAAAAGTCTTCAACGATATCAAGATTTACGAGACTTCTCCTGGTGCGCATGCACCTTGCAATTGGGACGATTCTTCAAAAAGTTCCGCAATCCGTCAGCGGTTATACCGGGATCGTCATCGATCTTGAGCTCTTCCAGGTTCTTCAAACGCTCCAGACTGACGAGGGCGTGATCGGTCAGTCTACTGCATCCTGAGAGATTGACGATTCTCAGGTTTGGAATTTGCGCGATATAAACGGCCTCATTGTCACCGCTGTCGGTGTCGGCCAACTCCAGATCCTTCAGCCTGCTGAGATTCGTGAAATAGGCGAGTCCGCCATTCGACAGGCCTTTGCATTCGTTGAGCTCCAGAAACTCCAGGGTGCGCATCTTGCCTATGGCTCGCATGGTTTCATCGCCGAGGATGCAAGTATCCAGCTTCAATCCGAGAAGTTTGACATGATGCTCGACCAGAAGTCTAAATCCATCGTCAGAGAGGTCGTCGTGAGTCATCCTCAAATACCGGAGGTTTTTCACGCCAAGGACTCTGCTCACGTCTCGCGAGACACATGGCCCGTGCAGTCGAGTCCAGACTATTCCTTTGTCCACCTCTCCCTCGATGGAGATGGACTCATCGAGCAGAGTACCCCGGCCGGCGCCGGTGCCCTCGCCCTCGACAGATACCAGCTCACCGGTGTCATGCAGGCTGGTCACTCCATAGATCACCAGGCCGGCCAGGCAGATTGCGACAAGAGTGGCGACTATGCCCGCCCCCAGGCGTGATACCCCGATAGCAGTCGATTGTTTCGGGCGATCAGCCTCCGTTTGTTCCTGCTCTGAAGAATAATCGGTCATCTCCCCGGGCGTGTTGCCGTTATTCCCATAAGCATCATCAAGAGCATCGACAAGCTCTTCGGCATTCTGAAAACGATCCTCCGGCTCTCTTGCCAGACACCTGGAAACCAGCTCCTCCACCGCGGACGGAAACTCCCTGCCGGAGACATCCGCAAGAGAAGGCGCCTCGCTCTCCACCCGCTCCATCATCGTGGCCAGAACGTTGTCCTGTTTGAAAGGCAGCCTGCCCGTCAAAATCTCGAACATCATGCAACCAAAGCTGTATATATCCGAGCGAGCATCAACACCGGCACCGGTCACAGCCTCGGGGCTGATATAAGCAGGAGTGCCGATCACCCCTCCGGCACTGGTCAACATCTGAGCCTGGGCATCCTGTGCGACCTTTGCCAGACCGAAGTCGCAAATCCGCGCCTTGAGATTGCCACTCTGATCAGTGCTGAGAAGCACATTGGAAGGCTTGATATCCCGGTGAAGAACGTCCTGACGGTGAGCGTAAGAAATTGCCGAGGCAATCTGTCGTAAGAATCCGTAGGAGAAATCGAAATCAAGGGGCGCGCGGTCCTCGAGCATGGAAGCCAGGCTCTCCGCTTCGCAAAGCTCCATAACCAGGAACGGTCTGCCCTCCGAAAGTCCGAAGTCGAGCACCTTGATAATATTGGGATGGTCGAGCCGAGCCATGGCCCTGGCTTCCTTCTGAAACCGAATCAGATCGGCCTCGGCGCTATCGGCATGCAAAATCTTGACGGCGACGACGCTGGAAAGGACGATGTCCTCGCATTTGAATACCTGGCCGGCCCCGCCTTCGCCCAGAAGGCTCATCGGCTTATAACGCCCGGCTATCAGCGACTCTTCCATCAGCTCCGAGCCCCTCGGATTATCTATCAGAAGTCTACCAGAATGCGGAAGAAGAGACTTCAAATCCGCCATCCGCCGGAGGCTGGATCAATCAATAGAAAATCTCGCCAAGATAACCATCCACGCATTTTCCATTGCGGAATCTGAGGCCAACTAGGAAAGAGGCTCCCATCCGGTAGGACCATATCTCTTCGACACCAGCTCGATCGCCCTTTTGATCGGTGATGAAACCATCGTTTTGTATATTCTTGTAGGAGGGTTCTCCTGCTAAGACTAGAACCTCTCGCCTCGATTTCCCTAAGAGACCATGGATGAAGGTGGCGGCTTTCCATTCCATGTAAGTCAACTCTTGGATGCCGTCGTAAGTTTGCACAGAAAAACAGCGCCCATGCTCGAAACAGACTAGTACATTCGCGTCATCAAATTCATAGAGCCAGTTCTCGTCGCCAACCGACGCTTCGTGAGGCCAGCTGGGTAAAAAGAAAGGACCTTCTCTGCGCCCCGGCTCGCCTAGAAGTGCAATAATTTCAGCCTTTGATCGACCGGCTCCTCCGGCAAGGGCGTCTCTTGTCATACACTTCGTGGCAAGAGCCCGGCAGTTGGTATTCAACCCGAAGAGACATCCGGCAGAGAACATCAGAGCCGTGCAAACCAGTCCGATTGCCCACAAAAAGCGAGCTCCGACAATTCGTCGATAATGAAACAAGATGCAAAAGATGATCAACGCCGAGCAGGCCGAAACCAGCTCGATTTCCACCAGATGCGCAATGCTCAAGGAATCGCATTCACCAGCCTTGCTCTTATCAAAAAGGAGCCATGTAACCAGAGCGAGCCTGACCAGCCAGTACGCCGGAAATGGTGCCAGTATCAATATCTTTGCAAGGTTGCCGAATCGTCGACGACCGAGAATGAAATAGACACAGCGGAGTATAGCAAATCCGATCAGTCCGGAAACTACGCCTACGACCACAAGATCGGCAATGACTCCCTTGTTCGTAGACATCACGCCCAAGGCGAGGCCGCCTATCCAGAAGAACAAAGCGAAGTGAATAGTATTTCTCATCAAGCCAGTGTATAGAGAAACAGTCTCGCAGCCTATCGTGAATTCCTCCCTGGAGACGGCGACTGTGGTAATCTGGAGCGAGGTCTCCCGGACAGGAAAAGCAGCGATCCCGGCGTGCTGAAGCTACTGAAAATCGACTCCAACAGCTTGCTCGAGACAATGCGCTCCGAGCTCGAGCCGCAAGAGCAATTGTTGTGGCACGGCTTTCCATCGAAGAAATGGCTGGGCAGGCAATCGATAAAAACCGTCGGACGTCTGGCGGTATACACGGCACTGATTATCGCGGTAGCTACGCCAATAGCCATCGCTGTTCATGCCACCACCCTGGTAATCAATCTCATGGTTATCGGTATTGCAATTGCTCTTTTCCGTCTGCTGATGGAAAACTGGCCTGAAGCTGCTTACGCTATCACCGACCGCCGTGTGATGGTGGTCGGCCGGCGCGTGCACCAGGCAAAGATCGCCGATGTCACCGTCGTCTACGAAGATCGCCAGAAAGACGCGACTTTCGATCTTAGATTCATGATCCGGGACGGCGAAGAAGTCCGATTTAAAGGAATAGACGACAAAGATCTGATCGACGACATAGAGCCTGTGCTCAAAGAGAAGACCTTCAAGGTAAAGGAGATTCCGTGAGCTCCTCCACAGAGGCTGCTATCAATTCTGTTCTGGCACAAGAGGCGAACTGACTAGGCGTCAACACCGGAGGCTTTGAGAGCTTCTCTGAGATGACCGTCGGCGTCAGCCAGCAGAGTTTCCGCCTCTTGAGCCGATTTGCCTGTCTTGTGGACGAAGATAGCGTTCTTCGGCTTCCAGCCGGTCTGCTCGAGCAGATCCCTCGCATTGTCGGCATCGGTGCCGGTGGCGGCCATGACAATGCGCACGGCTCTTTCCTTGAGCTTGGAATTGGTCGGGCGGACATCGATCATCAAATTGCCGTATACTTTGCCCAGCTTGATCATGATCGAGTTTGTAATCATATTCAGTATCATCTTCTGAGCCGTTCCGGCTTTCAATCTCGTCGAGCCGGAGATGGGCTCAGGTCCGGTGACGGCTTTGATCGTGCAGTCAGCGTGTTCTTCCAGCTCGGCTTTGCTTACGTTGACTACACTGACAGCATAGGCGCCAATCTCCCGGGCATAATCGAGGGCACCGATGACATAAGGAGTGCGTCCACTGGAAGCGATACCAATTACGGTATCGACCGGACGCAACCCTATGGACTTCAAGTCGCTTGCTCCGTCCTCTCTCGAATCTTCAGCGCCCTCGATGGAGGACACCAGGGCTTCCCGCCCGCCGGCGATTATGCCCTGAACCAGATCCGGCGCCACACTGAATGTCGGAGGACATTCGCTGGCATCGAGAACACCGAGCCTGCCGCTGGTGCCGGCGCCGATATAGTAGAGCCTGCCGCCTTGCTTGAAACGGGAGGTGATTTCGTCCACAGCCTCGGCGATGGAAGGAAGCGCCGCGTCCACCGCCACAGCGATTGTATGATTCTCCCGGTGCAGGGTCTCCACCAGCCCACTGGTGGGCAGCGAGTCCAGGCTTGCAGTATTCTGGTTGATTTGCTCCGTCTCGAGCCGGCTGAGATCGGTTGACATATGGTGGCTTCGTCCATCGTGCTTGCTGACTCGACAGAGAATACAACAATTTCGATCCAAAAACCTCCTATGGTCTCGGATCGGCAGGTCGTCCATGCCTGATGAATCCAGGGCTCCGGTCTCTATCCAGAGAATCGCCATCGTATGGAGCGTAGGTGACATCCTCGTTGTTCTGGTAGGAGGCACCGGGCTCCAGACCGAAGAAATCGACAATCATATTGGTGGCATTGTTCTCTTCGTGGACGGATCCGGGACCGCCCGGCCAGACATGCCCCTCGTCTTCGAGCCTGATACTGGTGACCCGGCTGCCGGTATCCTCGTTCACCGATGTCGATTCCACCCGGAGCAGATTGCCCTGCGCGTCGTAGACTGCCTGACGGTCAGGGGGAGTGGTGATGCCGTCGAGATTTCGATAGTAAGTTTCGTCACCGGAATCCGGGCGCATGTTGGCGAACCACCAGTTGAACCGGCCCTGGGCAGGGACGGTCGGATCGTTATTCGATTTGATGTTGATCACCGAGAGATCACCATTTTCCTGAGGGTTCTCCCGACCGGTCATCCAGCCGCCGACGACGCCGATGGCTGCGAACGTGCCGCTCATGGAGGGATCGTTTGCCAGACGGTGCACCATGCTCTCGCCCTGTGAGAATCCGACGGCAAAAACTTCTGAGCGGTCTACATTGAGATCGGATTCGACCTGGTCCAGAACGCCTCTGGTGAAGGCAATGTCGTCGGTGTCGCGACTGAATGCCAGCTGACCGTTGTTCCAGGAATGAAGCCGATTCTCGTCGTTGCCGTCCATGAAGACGACGATAAAATTATCCTGATCGGCTTTCCGGCTGAACTGGGTCACATCCTGCATGGTGGCAGCATCGGAGTTGACGCCATGATAAACGAGAACCACCGGAGTGCTTTCTCCCGGCTGGTAGTTCTTCGGAACATGGACAAGATATTCTCGCTCTCTGCCGTTTATATTGATCGTCCGGCGGGTGGTCTCGCCTGGCTTGAGCTGGCTGTCCCCGGCATCGTCGACACTGTCGGTGGAAGTACCGGAATCGCCTGTATCACCACCGCTGCCCTCGCGCTTTTCACCGGGATACTGGTCTCCCATGTCCCGATAGAGGTCGGCAGGACTACCGAAATCGTAGCTCGAATACGGGTCGTCGCGACTGGCCGTGACCTCGAAAGGCGGCAGAACCACGAGATCGTCATCATAGCGATCGCTGGTGGCGCTCCAGTAACTCTGCATATCGAGACCGTTGAACAGGGAGTTGTCGTAATCGTTCATAGACTGCGAGGGCGAGAGGTCGGAACCTTCTCGCCAGTCGAAAAAACTGCTCATGGGCGATACCTCATACAAACGGAGCCCCGAACCCGTCTCCAATCTACTGCGAGCCTCCTGAGTAAATCCTGAGGATGCCTGCAAACGAGATCTGCTTGGCATCGAACCGGTCATAGCGGTCCTTTATACTCGACGACTTCTATGACAAAATGAGGTTCGCTGTAATTAAGGAGCGGTTGAGGAAACATGAGCGAAAAGCCTCTGGTCGGCATAATTATGGGCAGTGCCTCGGACTACGAGACAATGGGCGCAGCCGAAGAGATCCTGATCGAATTCGCAGTACCCTACGAGATCGAAGTAGTCAGTGCCCACAGAACGCCACAGCGCATGTACGAGTACGCCACCACGGCAAGGAAGCGGGGGCTCCGGGCGATCATTGCCGGGGCCGGCGGAGCCGCTCACCTGCCGGGCATGGTCTCGTCCATGACACCACTGCCGGTGCTGGGCGTGCCGGTCAAATCACGCGCCCTCAATGGACTGGACAGCCTCCTGTCTATCGTCCAGATGCCTGCCGGGGTGCCCACTGCCACCTTCGCCGTGGGCGAGGCCGGCGCCCGCAACGCCGCTCTCTTCGCCGTCCGGCTCCTGAGCTTGACGGACGATGACCTGGCCGGCAAGCTCGACGCTTATATAGAAAAACTCGGTGAGAAGGCTCTTGCCGGCAATGCCGAAGTGCAGAAGCGTTTGAAAGAGAGGAAGTAGTGAGAAAAATAGGCATCCTCGGTGGCGGGCAACTCGGCGCCATGCTGGCGGAAAGCGTGGCAGCACTGGGCGGCGAGCCGGTTATCTACGACCCGGACAGAGAAGCCCCGGCAGTCAAACGGGCCCGCACATCTTTCAATGCGCCCTTCGATGACGAGGCCGCCGTGCGCCGTTTTTTCGAGGCGGTGGACGTGGTCACTTATGAGTTCGAGAATGTCGAGGTGGGGCCGCTGAAGGCTGCGGCAGGACTCAAGCCGATCTTGCCCTCTATAGATGTTCTGGCGATCACCCAGAACAGGATAAAGGAAAAAACATTTCTCCGGGACAACGATCTTCCTCATGCCCGTTTCATTGCTGCCGAAAGTGTCGACGAGCTCCGGGGAAAACTCGATCAGTGCTTTTATCCGAGCGTCCTCAAAACCGCCCGCGGTGGCTACGACGGCAAAGGCCAGTATTTTTGCTCGGCGCAGGCCGACCTGGAGAAGCACCTGGCCGGCCTGGAAGATACGGGCAAAGATCCAATCGCCCTGGAGCTCGAAGAATTCATCGAGATTGCCATGGAGGCGAGCTGTATCGTAGCCCGTCCGGCATCAGGCAAGTCTGTCTCATTTCCGATATTCGAGAACATCCACAAAGACCACATCCTCGACCTCACCCTGGTACCGGCAAGGCTGCCGGCAAGCGTCCAGAAGACCCTGGCGGATCTGGCGATCAGAGCGGCAGAGCGCCTTGATGTTCGCGGTCTTTTGACCACCGAGTTCTTTCTCTCGCGAAGTGGCCGCAGTAGTGTCGTATGCGATGACTGGCGGATCTATATCAATGAATTCGCACCCCGCCCGCACAACTCCGGTCATGTAACGCGCAACGCCTGCCATATGAGCCAGTTCGATGCCCATGCAAGGATCCTTATGGACGTCCCTCTGGGCAACCCGGGTCTCGTCAATGACGGCTCATGGTGCATGGCCAATCTCCTCGGCGACACCTGGCTCGATCAGGGCGCCGAGCCCGACAATCCGGTGCTCGACCTGAGCGCTCTCAGCGATCACCCCGAGATAGTGGATGTCTATATCTATGGCAAGCAAGAAGCACGGCGCAAGCGCAAAATGGGGCACCTGGTAAGCACGGCGGACACCCCGGAAGAGGCACTGGCGGCTGCCTCCCGTTTCAAGGAAATACTTTCGCACACTGTCAGAACTTATTCGTAAGAAGGCATCATGGACGGGCAGGCTTTGGCGCCGGCAGCAAGCTCGGCATGCGCGGCAGCGCTGCCGTCAGCGAGCTCGGAAGTCGGCACGAAAACACGCTCTTGCTCGTAGGCTGCAGCAGTGCTGTCCGACCAGGCATCATAAGGAAACTCGGTCGGCTTGACCTTGCGATACCAGATCTCGAGCCCTTCCGACTTCCAGACAAGCACTACAGGCAATGGCTGTCCGTCATCGTACTTGTTCTGAAAATTCGAAAGCACGGACTTCTGCATCTTCACGGCGATCCGCCCGGGGAAGACTTTCACTTCATGGTCCTTCATGTGCTCGATGATTTCCGGAGTGGCTTTATGAACCGCAACCAGAATGGAGTCCCCTTGCTTGCACCAGGCCAAACCCTTGAGATATTCGATGAAAGATTCGGCGGTACCCACTGTTGATTCGCTTTCAGTCATGGCATCTTCCAATTCGTGCTTGTTACTACCGGAATACCCAAGTGTACATCCACCACCTCCAGGCTTCCTTAAATGTGGCGGAAGCCATACAGCAGTATGGGCAAGCGGGCGAAAAGCCCGGTTGTCAGGGTGTGTCCGATAAACATAATTGAGTAGAAATGTTCGGGAAGGTAAAATCTACATGTTATCCAAATGAGTAATCACGTGACCGAGTCGGAAGCTCCTCCAGCCTTCATAGTCAATCTTGTTAGCGCCCGCAAGATCCCCGTTCGGGTTCCGCTCTGCACTGTCGGTCGAAACGACAGCAATGACATCGTGACCACCGACGACAACTCGATCTCCGGGAACCACTTCGAAATCGTCTTCGAAGAAGGTCGTTATCTGATCAGGGACGCAAACAGCCGCCACGGGACGTTTTTGAACGGCAACCAGATTGAGAGCCCTCTGCCTGTCAATGACGGGGACGTCATAAAAGCCGGTGTATCGCTATTCTGGTTCGTGGTCGAATAGCTGTCCGATAAAGCCCAGCAGGAACCGAAACCGGGGCGGAAGGTTTATATTCGTGTGCTCGTGGAACATCTAAGGATGTACTGAGAATGGTCCTTCGTGGCGTTTTTCACGTTAGCCAGCTCTTAGGAGGCAGATAAGTCCGCGACTGTGCCCCGTACTGCCGCCCGGCAGAAAGAGCGCCCAGGCTACGTCAACAAGCTTTATCTGATTCGGGAGTCGAATTAAAGAGCAAATGGCAAACAACGAAACAGCCTCCCCACCAACCGCTTATCTGGTCGACCTGGTCTCGAACCGGAAGATCCCCATTACCACTCCTCGTTGCCGGGTCGGACGCGACGACCTCAATGACATTGTCATCTCCGGCGACCAGTCGATCTCTCGATTCCATTTCATTCTCACCTTCGAAGATGGCAAGTATCTCGTCCAGGACGCCAAGAGCCGACACGGGACGTTCCTGAACGGCAACCAGATCTCCACCCCCGAGCCGATCAACGATGGCGACGTCCTCAAGATCGGCGTATCGCTGTTCTGGTTCGTCATCGAGCAACCCAGCGAGGAAGGCGGCGATCTCAGCCCGGTAGACACAGACAAAATCAAGAAAGAGGAGATTAACGTGGCCCGTGAGGGATCCATGGATATCTCGCTCCCTTCCGGGGACCTGTCATCCACCCAGGAAATCGACATACCCAGCGCCGAAGCCATGGCCAAAGTAGAAGCCGAGATGGAAGCGGAAGCCAAACGAAAGCGCGAAGAGTCAGAGAAAGAGCCTGCCGACGAAGAAGCTGCCGAGAAAGAGGCTGCTGAGAAAGAAACTGCTGAGAAAGCTGAGAAAGCTGAGAAAGAAGCCGCTGAGAAAGAAGCTGCTGAAAAAGAAGCTGCTGAGAAAGCTGAGAAAGAAGCCGCTGAGAAGGAAGCCGCCGAGAAAGAAGCCGCTGAGAAAGAAGCTGCTGAGAAAGCCGAGAAAGAGGCTGCCGAGCAAGCCGAGAAAGAAGCTGCCGAGCAAGCCGAGAAAGAAGCTGCCGAGCAAGCCGAGAAAGAAGCTGCCGAGCAAGCCGAGAAAGAAGTTGCTGAGAAAGCCGCTGCCGAAAGCAAAGAGGAAGAGGAATCCGAACCCGAGGCTGAAGGCGAAGGGGAAGACGAAGATCCAGTTGCAGCATCGGTGAAGAGCCTCCTAGAGCCACTTCACGAAGATATCGCCGCCTCGAAGGCGATGATCGACGAGGCTCTGAAGAAGGCCCAGATCGAAGCAGCGACCCGGGAAGAAGAAGAGGAAAAAGTCCCCGCCGAAGAAGAAGAAGAAGAAGAAGAAGAACCGGGAGAAGAGACTGAAGTCGAGGACGAGGAGCCCGAAGAAGTAGCTGCCAAGGAGCCCGAACCGGCGGAAGCAGAGAGCGAAGAAGAGCCGGAAGCCGCTTCCGACAAGGAAGAGAGCGATGCTGATGAAGAAAAAGAGTCGAAAAACGAGACTTTAGAGAAGTTTGCTGGAATAATTGAAGATTCGGACGACTCCGGGGAAGACGCTCCCGGGGACGAAAGCGTTGCAGAAGACGCTGACACGAGTGCCACCAACGGCACCGACACGAGTATGGCTAAGACGGTGGAGAAAATGGTTTCAACAAACGTTCCTGACTGGTGCAAGCGGTATTTCTCGGATGAGCTCAAGGGTCTCAACAAAGAGCTCGAAGAGCTTAACGACCAGATTCGCAAGACTGAATCTCGCATCAAAGAGATCGAGGGTCAGACAGCCCTTACCAAGGGTCTCAGAAACACTCTCCTCACCAGTGAAGGCGACGATCTCATCGAGGCGTGCAAACAGGTCCTGGGTCTGTGCGGCTGGAAAGTCACTCAATCGGACGAAGACAAGAACGAAATCCTTCTCGAGCACGACGACGACCGCGTTGCCATAGCCCGGATCATCTGGACGAAGACCAGTGCCGAGCGCAGCCATCTAGGTCAACTATCGATCTCTCAGACCCGCTACTGGTGCGAGAAAGGCACTGAGCCCAAGGGTGTGCTGATCGTCGGCAAGCTCTCCGAAGGCGAGCCGAAAGATCCTTCCGAGAGCGCCGAAGAGGAGCTCACCGACTATGCAGGCAAGAAAAATGTCTGCCTGATGAGCACCCTCCAGCTCCTGGCCGTTTACCGCGACCTCGCTCTGGGCGAAGGAAGCTCCAAGGAATTGAGAAAAGCGATCCACGACTGCAAAGGCTGGCTGGAAGGCTATGTCATCGAGCCCGGCGCCGAGATCCTCGAAGACGAGGACGAAAAGGATGGCAGCAAAGGGAGCAAATCCCTGAGCTCTCTGCTCTCCGCCTGATCTGAAAGAGGCTTATTTAGTGGGTTTGGTGTAGGTGTCCCGGGAGATCACCAGGGTCTTGCTGGAGCCTTCTCCGGCGATGGCCATGCCCTGCTCGTCACCGGCCCTGATGGCATAGCTCTTGCCTTCATTGAGCGGGCTGTACTCGATCACACCGGGTTGCAGGGGCGTCGGCGGAGCCGAGCGAGCCTGAAGAAGATCTTCGGCTTTGCCCAGCACGGGCCATTCGCCCTGACCGGTAAAGGGGTTGGTCGGCGCATGTCCCGCCAGGTGCGCAGGAGGATTGCCGTTCTCGAAATAGCTCTTGAAGTCATCGTCGACAGCGGTGGGGTAGAGATAGGTATGGTCCCGGGCATATTCCTCGGCAGCATTCTGAACCAGCTGCATATTGGACTTCACCACGATCGTTTTGGCTTTCTCACCGTAGCTGTTGGCTGTTTTCAGCTGAGCGCAGCCGCTCAGGACAGCCGGCGCCACCGCCAGCATCACCAGAACCTGGACTCCCCTGCCGGACCTGACCAACTTACCTGCCATCTTTCCTCTCCTTTAGTCGCACCAAATGCGAAACACCATATTCGATATCATCAACGGGTCGCCTGCTCGCCGGAATCTTTCGCTGCTACTTGCGATGAGAGCTTGCCTTTAGATTGGCGCTTCTCCGCCAGTATTCTGCCAGCATCCGAACCGGCCAAAAAATCGAGCTTGTGAATCTGAAAGCCATATCGTAGCATCTCGAGCATCGCCTGCTCGGGCCGCCAGCCCTGGCTGAGAACGCGCCAGACGGCTATATAGAGACCAGTGCGATCGCTTCCGGCGCGGCAGTGGACGAAAACAGAACCGGGCTTCCCCCGCTCTTTATCCAGCCTAGCCTGCTCGAGAATATAGATGAATCGAGCCAGCTTCTCCGGGCGCGGCGGGGCGTCGCCGGTGGGGAGATTTATATACTTGACTCCCTCCACGACACTGACATGTCGCTCCAGGGCGGCATCC
>JAGQHH010000245.1 GCA_020431945.1 Cyanobacteria bacterium HKST-UBA02
GGCTCGTTATGGCACCATACTCAGTGCCTTTATTACTTCATCTAGTATTACTTCAGAGAAGAAAGAAACGAGCCGGTGCAGACCAGCTCGTTTCATTTCAATCATGCGCAACACCGCCAGAGACGGCGTACCCATTCGAACAAGCGGCAGCGGCGGGCTGTGGGCACGGTACCGAACTGCTCCCGGCAGAAACCTGCCAGCGCAGCATGGACCCGCTCTCCCTTTTCCCGCCAGCCGAGAGCTTCGGACCGGGAAATCTCGATCTGGACAAACGGCAATCTGGTGCTGTGCCTGCGAACAATGTGACCGCCGTTGAACGGCTCGTTCACTTTCACCTGGTCCTGGCCGAATTGCTGCCTGAAGTGTCTGGCAAGCGCATCCATCCAGCCCGGAGGCAACGATTTGCCGCTTCCATCACTGAGACAAATCATCGGTCGCAGGCTACCTTCCGGGTCCGGGGCATCCGGCGGCGCACTGGCGAACATGGTGTGACAGTCCACCCCGAGTTTCACTCCGGGAAGCGAGGTCAGGCGCTCGAGATCGCGATGATAAGAGGCATGGTAACGCTCGATCACTGTCTCGATCACCGCCTGGTCCGGGTAAGGATCATAGACCCGGTGCCCCTGCACGAAGGTTTTGATCACACCGTCCGGCTTGCGATTGTCCGCAGCCCGATTGACGTCCACCAGAACCCGGGCCCATCTCTGAGCCCGGTAGGCGACGACGCGATCCTCACCGAGGGAGGCGTAGACCTCGAAGCTGCCGACATCGCTGCCCGCCTCGATGAGGTCGGGCCCGATGCGCAAAAACGGTCTCAGCTCCGGCGGCACATCGAGACCGCCGTGAGGAACCGAAATAAGGAGCGGCAATCTCATGTCGCACCTCCTTTAGATCAGATCGACAATCTCCAGAGAGCGGAGAGTGTCGATGGGACGGTTAGCAATGATGTACTCGCGCACTCCCGGCATGCCGGAAGCCGTCATGGTCCTGCCGTCGCCGGTAAAAAGACCGTTGAGGCGGACCGTGTGATAGAGGAATGAGCGCACCTCGACGAGGCTACCGCCGGATGCGGCAAGCCTCTCGAGGGTCATGAAACGCGGGTCGGATGGACCGGCCTCATCGACTGCCTCGAGGCTAAACCCGGCAAGACAATCGATGTCTTCTGACGAGCTTGTAGCGAGCAGCCCGGCCTGACGGCGAATCATCATCGCCACCTCGGGATAGGCCTCGCAAACGGCTTCGATGGCGTGTGACCAGTTAGCAAGCCGCACAGGGCCGTCCGGTCGCTCGAAGAGAGCGAGCCGGAAACGGAAACCCTGCTCGAGCTTGCGCTTGATATAAGCAGGGGGATAGCCGAGAGCCGCCACGGCGAGATCACCGGGAAGCGACGCTATCGACCCGAGAGCCGAGGGACCGAGGATCATCACGACCCTGCGGTCCGGCTCTTCGCAAAGCGCCAGAGGCTCGCCTTCACGACTTCGCACGACCCGCCCGTAACAACGGCGTGTGGACGAAGCCGGCAAAGGTTCGCGCCTTCGCATCGAATCAGCCAACCGGGAAGTTCTATTCATGAGTTATGACAATCCGATCGATCTCGGCTCCGTTGCTGTCGACCTGACGCAGGGTGACCCGGCCGGGCTCGATATCGAGGAGCGTGAATGAATGACGGTCCCCCACCAGCTTGCAGGTGAAGGGCTCCTGGAGCTCGGGATGCTCGTGGAGATACTCCGAGTCGCGAGGAGCGCCACCAGCACCGGTGACGATATAGATGACACCGTCCGGACGCGTGCGGCTCACCCCATCAAAAAGCGTGTCCTTCTCGACAGCACCGTGAACCGCTCCATGAGCGTCGATCAGACTGCCGTCCGCATTCGGCTCCAGGTGGAACTTGAGCGGGAACGAGCGCTCGTAGCAGTGGGCGTGCCCGGAGAAGATGATATCCACGCCGTGCTTCTGGAAGATCTCGGCAAGAAGGCGCATGCGCTTCTCTCGCTTGTGCTTCAGGTTCGAGGTGAAGGGCGGCTGGTGGAAGTTGACGAACTTCCAGGTCGCTCCCTTGGCCCGTGCCAGGTCTTCATCTACCCATGCCTTGAGCTTCTCGTCGGTCCAGTCCATATAGGCATTGGCGTCGAGAACCAGCCAGTGGGCGTTTCCGTAGTCGAACGAGTAGTTGGTCATGACCGGGAAACGCTCGCCGGCTACAGCCAGGAAGTCCCGGACCCGCTCATCGCTGCCCACCAGATGCGGTATCGAAACCGTAGCACCGCTGTTGAGCGGTCCATTCAGGGGCAGACTCCAGTACATGTAGAAAGCGTAGATATCCGGGTGAACATCGAAAGAGGGGATGTCGAGCATGTCGGGCTTGGCCACGCAGTGGTTGCCGGCACAGGTGAAATGCGGAACCGACCGCAGAAGCGGCGCTCCCTCGCCCTTCCTGGTGGTGTTGTAGACCGGGAAGTACCGGCGCAGATATTCACCAGCCCGACCATAGCGATAGACGATATCGCCGGTCATCGCCAGGAGATCCGGGGAAGCTTCGGCGATCCTGGCAGCCACGTCCATCTGCTGTCCTCTCCCGGTGCCCATGTCGCCGACTACCGCCACTCGATAGCGGTCAGTGCCCGGAGCCGGCGGTGTGCGGGTCTCCGCCGAGAAGACACACTGCCCCTCTTCGAGAACCCGATAGACCAGTCTCTCCCCGGGGATGAAACCGGCGATACCGAACCGGTACCAGTAGTGACGGCTGAGACCCGAGATCGATACCGGCACCCGGGCGATGAGACGCACCCGCGTCTGAGACGCGGGCTTGTCCACTACCACCTGATACCGGCGATTCTCCTCGGCTTCATCACCGATCACGGCGAAAGCGATTTCCAGGGTCTTGCCGCCCCCTTCCCCTAGCTGCACATAGGGCAGAATCAGGAAGGGTCCCTGGCGCACCGATGCTACCAGGGAAGCCTCGTCGAGGTCGACGGTAGGCTCGTCTGGATAGCCGGTGTCCGGCACGCTAGCATCGCTGAGCGCGGGGTCGGGCATACCCGGACTGCACCCGTCGCCCGGCTCGATCCCTCCGTTACCGGACGAAGACCGATTCTTCCAGACGGCCAGCGCAATCGAAATCAAAACAAACAGGGCTAGTGCGCCAAAGATTGCACCAGTCATGCGATGTCTCCTTATTTAAATGAGCAGGCTACCGTCTGCCTTTTGCAGACCTCACCTCCAGCGAAGAAATATCGCCATCCTCGAGCTCGACGACCGTGAATACGATCTCGCCGACCGGGACGACGTCTTTGAGTTTGGGAGCACGTCCCAATCGGTCCAATACGACACCGGCAACGGTGGAGCAGTGAGCCGGGCAGTCCAGATGGATGCCGAACGCCGAGGCGAACTCGAAAACCGTCACGCGGCCGCTGATTCGCCAGACACCGTCACCGAGGCGTTTGATGTCGATTTGAGGCTTGTCGTACTCGTCCCAGATCGGTCCCACCAGCTGCTCGACAAGGTCCTCCAGGGTGACCAGACCGACCACAGACTCACTCTCATCCGCCACCATGACCATTTGCAGACGCTCGAGTTTCATGGTCTCGAGCAGAGCACTGGCTTGCATGGTGGCGGGGACGAAGTGTGCCTGCCTGATGAAGAGCGAGAGATGGAAATCCTCCGGCTCGGTCCGCGAAGCGGTAAGGCTGGCTCTCCACACATCGAGAAGGTCTTTGGTGTTCAGGATACCGATGACCCTCTCCCTGCGTCTGTCATAGACCGGGAACTTGGAGTGTTTCTTGAGGCAGAGGAGGTCGAGAACATCCTGCAGAGGCATGTCCTCGGTGAGAACATCCATCTTCGAAGCCGGCAGCATCGCTTCCGACACCAGAACGGCACGCAATTCGAGGGCGCGCCGCAAAAGGTCGGACTCGAGCTTCTCGAGGACTCCGGCTTCCGCCGACTCTTCCACCAGAATCTGAAACTCGTCAGCCGACGGCGGCTGTTGCTCGTGGGGAAGGTTTTTCAGGCCTGCCAGCCTGATGATGCCGTCCGCCACGAAGTTGAGCGTTTTGATGAAAGGTCGGGTGACCGCGCAGAAAGCACGGAATGGCATTCCAAGCTTGAGCAGCACCGATTCCGGGAAGCGAATGCCGAGGAATTTCGGCACCTGCTCGCCCAGGACCACATGGATACTGCTGAGAAACAGGAATGTCAAAACCAGCACGACCCAACCGGGAACGGCGACTGACGCCATTCCCGGTATCGCGTGCAATACCGCCTCGATGACGGTTCTAAAAGTATCCTCACCGAGCCAGCCGATAATCAGGCTGGCAAGAGTGATTCCTAGCTGCGCTCCGGCGACGCTTCCGTCGATGTCCTTCTGGAGCGCGTGCATCGTCTCTGCTCCGGCTCGTCCGGCCTGTAACATCTCCTCGGTGCGACTCTTGCGCAGGCGAATGACTGAGAACTCAATCGCCACGAAAAGCCCGTTGAGGACGACGAACAGAAGAACGAGACCGAAAGAGAGAAGTATCGATCCGATACTCATAGGGTCTCCTGATATAGAGATTGATCCCGACAGGCAGCACCGCCCGGAAGCACCCGATTGTGCTTTCCGAACGTCTGCTTGCCTGGTGTAACGGGAATTGTTGACGCTTTACGCGTGTGTTCTAAGTCAAAAAGTCAAAGATGCCCGACCCTATGAAAGAGCTTCTATCAGGATCAACAGCTTGATAACGTTGAACTCTTAATTAGAGGTCACTGCAGACCCGGTAGCCAAGATGGCAGAGCTCGAACAATCGATAAGCAACCTCCTGACAATAGGGTAAATCCAGGACCGGCTGATGACAACGTCAGGCTTAAAGATGCGACGAGACTGGCGGAGCAACACTAGCTATTGTGCCAAAGGCGCACTCGGGACTTGCTATACTCGTCGCCTATGGAAAAACTTCTCGTTCATGCGCCTGCCTACAACACAGACCTGAGCCAGTTCGGCATCGACAAGCCTTTCGCCCTGGACAGGGGGACCAGGGTAATCGAAAAGCTCGCCGAGGACCTGGGCCGGCCGCCGGAACTTCTCTCTCCGACAATGATCCCGATAATGGATGTGCTTCTGGTCCACAACCGGGATTACTTCGACAGTCTCAAAGAAGACAGCACCTGGCTTTCCATATTCGACTTCAAGCAAGATGAATATGCACCGGATAAGGCGATTCGCCCGCTCTCTGCCATCCTGGACGATATCCGCCTCAAATGCGGTGGCACCAGGCTGGCTTGCGAAACGGCTCTGACTACAGGTCTGGCTGCCAACCTGGGTGGTGGATACCACCATGCCTTTCCCGGCGAAGGAAGAGGCTTTTGCGCTATCAACGACATCGCCATAGCGATCCGCTCACTGCAAAAAAACAAGAAAATCGAGACAGCCATGATCGTCGATCTGGACTTCCATCAGGGAGACGGCAATGCGGTGACCTTCGAGAACGACACGACGGTCTTCACCCTCTCGGTTCACTCTCGGGAAGGCTGGCCTGAGAACAAGCAGGTAAGCGATCTCGATGTGGAGATTGGCGAGGACGAAGCTCATCTCTACCTGGACAGGACTCGCGAAGCGGTTTGCCTGGCCCTGGAGAAAATGCGGCCTGATCTGACCGTCTTCGTAGCCGGATCGGATCCATATGAAAAGGATGTTTTGCCGGGCACACGATTTCTCAAACTCTCCCTGGAGACCATGCGAGAAAGAGACCGTTTCGTTCTCGAGACCTTTCACAGGGAAG
This sequence comes from Cyanobacteria bacterium HKST-UBA02, assembly GCA_020431945.1. The sequence continues at coordinate 5,757 of JAGQHH010000245.1, forward strand.
AGCTTCCACTGGCAATGGTCTTTGCCGGAGGATACGGTCCGGATGTCTGGGAAGTTCATTACCATGCCGTCAGGACGATGCTCAGCCTGAAAGGTCTGATTCCCTCGCGAGTCTGAGGGTCGTCACGAGGTGTTCAATTAAGAGCGTTCAATTAAGTTCGGTCGGTCAGGATGCATCCAGGTGTTATGCAGCTCAAGGGAAAAAAGCTACAACCATATTATCTAGTAGCTCTTTGAAGGAAAAAGAAGGGCTCGAAAATGCTTGCGCATCTCGAACCCTTCAAACCCGACTCGAAACGATCCGGCTAGAGCCTGGGGTATTTGCCCAGACGAGCACGGACCGCATCGACGTCGAGTCCCGGCTCTTCGCAGAGCCAGGCGGCAACGGCAGCAGTGACTTCCGGAAGCCGGAAGCTCACGGGACCGTCGCCAGGTAGCAGCACGTCAGGCTTGGCGCCCGGAACAGTCTGCCCCGGACAGTAGGAGCCCTTCTGCAGACCCACGGCGATGACACCGGGGAAAACAGCCGGCTCGGCGATGGTGCTGGAGTTGACGTGGTCGAGAAAGACAGCCTGGTCCTGGTGGTTGATATAGCAATCGAACCAGGTGGGCTCCGGACCGCCGCTTTCACGACTGACCTGGAAAACCACCTGACCGGCACCGTAGATGGTGAAGGTCGACTGCTGCCGCCCGTTCCAGACATTGCCCGGAACCTCGCCGGCCTGCTGGCTGAACACCTGCTGGCCTTCGAGATAGACTTGCAAGCTCCACGACCTGCCGGCATCGCTGTCGGCGGGAGCGCGGCACCAGAAGTTGTAGGTGGTGCTCTCCATCTGCCGGCAGAGGACCTGCTCGGAGGAGCCGGTCCCGACTGCCAGAGATGCACGAAGAGCCCGCCCGTCCCCGGCACCGGCGCCAGCGACGACGATATGACCCGGTAGCCCGGAGCCGCTCACCTTGCCGAGGGAAAAGGCTTCCCACCCGGTACCGTCCATGGCGTGCGTGTAACCGCCGAAAGAACAGTTGGTGACGCTGGCAAGACCGCGCTTGTTGAGCAGGTCCACCGCCCAGAGGTAAGCCTCGGTCCAGCCGGGGGAGGCGATCTGGCCATCCCGCCAGCCGGTCCGAATCAACTTCACCTCATCGCTGTAAGCACGAATCAGAACCACCGGCAGGTCCGCGTTGATGGCCATGAGCGCCTTCAAAACGAGGGAGCCGTGATTGAGCGGATCGGCAGCGAAGAGAGGGAGGGCATCGTCGTCCAGGGCGATGTAGGGGTCGCCCTGCCTGGTCATGCCGGTGGTCAGGTCGGCAACTGCCACGAGGTTCCGGACCAGACCGATGGCTTCTCGCGAGAAGCCGGTGTCGATGATGATCACGGCACAGTTATTCTTCATTGTTCTCCCTTGTCCTTTCGGAAGTAGAAGATTTACGGACCCCATCCCCCGTAATACATCGGGGGCGGGGTGCCGACATCAGCCTTGGCAGGAATGCTCAGACATTCGGTGGCGGTGAACCTCTTGAGAGAGGGCTTGACCGTCACCGGGCTGGCTTTCTCGCCGGGCTTGAAGGTGGTGGTACGCAGCTCTTTGCCACGGGCATCGAACTCCACCAGCTTGGACACGGAGCCGTCGGGGTGGTATTCCACCACCAGGCGCCGGTCGCCGTTCTCCTTGACCGTGATGGTCTTGGGAGTGACGCCGTCATCCTGCATCTCGATGTCGGTGACGTCGTTCCAGTTGTAGCGCCCGTATTGCGGGGCCTTGTGGAACTCCTCCACCTCCACGAGACGATAGGTGCTATTGGCGTCGCAGCGCTTGTCGCCGCTCAGGTACTTCCAGCGTTGCCGGTAAGAAGCCCTGTCGTCGCCGGTGAAAACAGTATAGGTGCGGTCACCGTCGCTCTCGTACTCCACCGAATAGGCGAGCTTGCCCTCGGCGTCGAGATACTCGAAGGTGGCGCTGCCGTAGCTGGTCTCGTTGAACCGGGCCGACGGAGTGACACCGTCCTCCTTGAAGAAGGTGCCGCTGCGCGAATAGTAGCCGTCGGTCACCTCGAGGAGCTTGGTGCCGTCATCGCGGTAGGTGCTCGTGACGATCTCGTAGGAGGAGCGACGCTCCTTCTTGCTCTTGATGGTGCCGTTCTCGTTGTAGGCGATCTCGTACTGGAACTTCTGGTCCTTGTCGTACAGGACCTCGACTTCCACCGAGTCGGTGCCGGCGCGCAGATAATGCGTGATGTAGGAGCCGTCCGGGTTGCGCAGACCGCGCCTTACCACCGACCCATCCAGGGTGTAGGCGGCGTGCCGGAGATAGCTCTTGCCATCGGCAGCGAGGAAGACCTCGCTCTTCAGGCGCCGTTCCACCTGTGTCTGAGCGGTGTCAGGATCATCAGCCGGGTAAAACTCGAGAATCTTTTCCGCCGTCTGGTCGGGACGGTAGAACACATAGGTGGTGACACCGTTCTTGTACTCCACCTCCTCCACGACTTTCTTGTCGTCGTCGGTGACGTAGGCGAAGCGGAAAGATTCGTTCGTATCAGAAGGACGCAGGGTGACCCGGTGGTTCAACTTCTCGGGGAAGTCGACCCGCACCAGGTTATCCGCGTCGCGATCGCCGCAGCCGCTCAGCGGCAGCACCAGAAGCGCTGTCGCTATCGCCAGCAGGGCGATCCTCGTCCTTGAAACAAAACTCATGGCTTTTAGCCTCTCTTGTTTTGGTTCGGAGACCCCCGGGCGCAAGCCAGGGGGCCCCGAAGATTGAAGCCTGACCACGACGTCGAGAACGAACCGACCTGCTCAGTAATCGCAGGGATAGCCGCTCTCGTAGTCGTAGCCCTCATAGCAGCCCGGGTAGGAGTATTGCTGTACCGGTGGTCCTACCAGGGTTCGTGGGTCGGTAGCGTCGACCGGCGCAAAGAGCGTCTCGTCGACGTCCGGCTTGAGACCGGCATCCCGATCGACCGGTTCGGACCGGGTCGAAATCGGATAGTCCTTGTCTCCCCACTGGTTGTGATAAATGCGCTCGACGGTTCCGTCGTCACGCAGGTCTTGCGACTCCACCACCTTCTCGTCGCTGTTCAGGTACTCGACGCCCTTGAGCATCTGCCGGTTGTCGAACTTGAAACGGGTGGCGACCTTGCCGGTCGTATCGATTTTCTCGACACGGTCCAGGACGAATTCCCGGGACCGGCTGTCGCTGCCGTAATTCTTGCGCCAGTGCTGGCGGACAACTGCTCCGGAGGAGGGTGCCGCCAGGGACGAATCCGAAGGATCGACCCTGACACCCGGACCGTACACGGTAACGGTCATGCCACCGCCGGAGGTGAATTCCCTGACCTGGGAAAGCGTGCCGTCCGGTCTCAGGTAGAACGCGCTGATGGTCCGCTTGCGGAACACGACGGTAGTCACGGTGACTCCGTCCTCTCCGTAGAAGAGAACCTGGTCGCCGACATAATAACCGAGACTGAGGGTCCGGGAGAGGCGGGTGCCGTCTTCCCGGAATTCGACCGAAACGGCGGTGCCGTTCGGAAGGGTCTGCTGCTCGGAATGATTGTCGGGGCGCTCGAAGTCGCGGAAGTAGACAATCTCGCCCCGGACATCGAAGTCCCGATGAGCGATGATCGTTCTGCCGTCGACATCATATTCCAGCTGCTCGAAAAGACCGCTGGTCTCGGCTCGACCGGCTGCTTTCAGGGACCCGTCCGGTCGCTGGAACGTAGAACGGATCACTCTGCCGTCAGCATCATAGTCGATACTGCGGGCGAGCACGGGAGCTCCCTCGAGAGCCGGGTAGTACTGCCTGAGCATGGTCGGACTGCCATCCGGTCTGAACTCGACCAGAAGCGAGCCGCCATCGGCGTACTCCACGCGGATGCTCTTGATGGCGCGAGAATCGGGGAAATAAGTGAGCTCACGATTGAGCTCCTTCTTTCCCTCGGGAAAGAGATAGAGGCTCGACGAAGTCCG
>JAGQHH010000246.1 GCA_020431945.1 Cyanobacteria bacterium HKST-UBA02
CAGGGCAGGGCTTCGCCTCCCTGCTGATAGCGCTCTTCCCAGTTGATACTCTCGTGCATGAGCTCCCTCGCGATTCTGCCGGGTTCCGAATTGAGACAAGCAGATTTTACCGTGAATAAAAGATGATCGGGTAAGCGATGACGATGGCTATAAAAGAGACTGTGATTCCCAGAGGTATCGACTCCGGACCCTGGGCTCTCGCCCGGGGCAGAATGAAAAGAATCAGGTAGAGGCTTTTATAGATCACCTGGAGAATCAGGATGGGGATGAAGAATTCGGGTGTATAGAGACCTCCCAGGGAGCAGAGTAGAATCGCCGCCCAGAGAGAGCCCACCAGGAGCCGGAGTCCGTCCTGATTGCCTACTTTGCCCTCGAAAACGGACAGGGGACCGTCTCCGGCATGGCTGAAGAGGCTGATCAAGACAGGGGTCAGGATAACTATGTTAGTGGTATAGGCCGTTCTCAGGAGCAATTCATCCATTGAAACAGTCTTGCTTTTTTCGGTGAACGAGAGGTGATTCGAGAACAATCGGTTTCAAGTAGCTCCCTCGGTCACCTGCTGTTCATGCAATTCCTGCTATAAAAACAGGGTGTAATCGATCCTGCTTTCCATGGAGGTTCCCGGAATGGCTAAGCTCGACTGGATGTATCATCGCAAGAACTGCCAGACCTGCCAGAAGACCGACGGTTATCTGGAGAGAAAAGGCATCTCTGTGAACACCATAGTAGATTGCAAAAAAGAGCCCATGACTTTCCCTGAGGCCAAGAGTCTTCTCAAGGGTGTGAAAAAGCTCTACGCCACCAAAGGGACAAAGGTCGTAGAAGTCGATATGGCAAGCAAGCCTGCCGACCCCGAGCTGATTTCTCTGATGATCGGACCGAGCGGCAAGCTCCGGGCTCCCACTATCAAGAATGGCGATGTCCTGGTGATTGGTTTCAACGAAGACATGTACGGCAAGGCCCTTGCCGGCAAGAAATAAGGTCCGGGCATCGCGGCGCTAGCCGTCTTTCGTGATCGCTTCGATCAACTCCTGAAGCACTTCTTCGGCTTTGTCGTTGTCTACCTGGCAGGTGCCCGCGTTTTCGTGACCGCCACCGCCGTATTTGAGACAGAGCTCGCCGATATTGGTGCGGGAGCTGCGGTTGACGATGGACTTACCGATGGCGAAGACGGTGTTCTGTTTCTTGAGCCCCCAGAGCACATGGATAGAGATATTGGTGTCCGGGTAAAGAGCGTAGACCATGAAGCGGTTGCCGGCATAGATAGTCTCTTCGTCTTTGAGATTGAGGACCAGCAGATTGCGGTGGATGGTCTTGCAACGGCGCACCTGCTCTTTGAATAGTTCGGCTTGCTCGTTGTAGAGGGCGACGCGCTCTTGCACATCGGGCATCTCCATGATCTCTTCGATATCGTGATCCTTGCAATAGTCAATCAAGTCCATCATGAGATTGTAGTTGGAGATGCGAAAATCTCTGAAACGCCCGAGCCCGGTGCGGGGATCCATCAGATAGTTGAGGAGCACCCAGTTGCTCGGCATGAGAATCTCGTCGGAGGTGAATTGAGCCGAGTCGGCTTTGTCCACTTCTTCGAGCATGTCGGTCCAGCGCTCGGGAAAAACATCGAATCCGCCGTAGTAGTCGAAAACCACCCGGGCTGCCGACTTGGCATGGGGATCGATGATGTGATTCTCTTTCTTCTCGGAATTTCTGATCGTCTCCGAGAGGTGGTGGTCGAATGCCAGGTGTACCCCGTCCACATAGGGAAGGTTGGTGGTTATGTCTCGACCGGTGATATCGATCTTTCCGTCCTGCATGTCCTTGGGATGGACGAAGAGAATGTCGTCGATCATATCTAGGTGCTTGAGCATCACGGCACACACCAGACCGTCGAAGTCGCTGCGTGTGACCAGTCTGTACTTGGTGGCTTCCTTAACCTCACTAGATGTTGTCATCGCTCGATCCTGCCTCTTTTAGCGAAACTGCCTGATTACCGCCGATGTCAACTTGATGCCACTTTTGTCAGGGGAATAAACCGCAGGACACACTGATATATGTATGGCATATAACGCCGGAGGCCCTGCTCAGCTTTCTTCCGGGAAGACCTTGCCGAGGGTCTCGAAAGTGGTCTCGGGAATCTCTAGCCTGACTCCTCCGTTGCGCCCGTCCCGCTCGTCCCGCCCATCAAAGATGGCTCTTACATGAAGGCGGAAGCCGGGCTTATCCTCGAGGAGTTTCTGATCGCGGTGAACGGCCGGCTCGAAGTCGGCGCTGTTGATGGCGGTAAGAGCCGTGAGATCATAAATCTGTATGCCACTGCCTCTGGTGAGCCGCATGTCCGAGATATAACCCATGTCGTTGAGGATGAAGTCTACTACAACCGGCCTGGAGCCTTTCGCCGGCACTTTCCATTTCGGTTTTGTAGTGTAGTCGTTGCGGGGGCCGTGCATGCAGACGAACTGTTCCGAGAACTCTTTCTCGGTCATCTTATCGAAGGCCGCCCATTCTTTGAGCTGCTCTTCCCAGGCTGTGTCTATTGCTTTCTTCATTTCGGGAAGGAGTGTTTGGAACTTTTCTCTGGCTTCCTGGGGTCTCGGCTTCAATTCCTTGAGGGCGGGGATCTTGAGATTCAGGGTCTTCGTGGTCTTGACGGTGGGGGGCTCGAGGTTGGGATCGTTTTTTTTCTGGGCCAGATATTTCAAGACGATTTTTCGTTTGCCCGGGACCATCGACTCGAGCCTGGTGTTATAGAGGGAGAAGTCGTCGCAGCTCTGCAAGAGTTTCTTGCCGTCATTGATCAGGACGAAGAGACCGGTGAGGGTCCCGGAGCCGCCCCCGTTATAGCTCAGGATCACCGCCGCGTCGATGAGACCGTCCCCGTTGAGGTCGCTGAGCTTGCTCGCTTCGAGATGCACCGATGTCTCGCCCAGGCAGCACCAGCCGTTTTTGAGGGGATAGTAGAGATAATCTTTGAAGCCGGGCACGCGATAGTCCCGGTTTTCCAGGTCATTTGCCGTCGGTCGATAGGGACCCGCCGGAGCCGCCGCCAGAAGTGGCTGGCACTGGTTGAGAATTCCGGCTGACAGAAGCGCAGCGGTGTATAGCAGCGGGCGTCTTGTCCGGGGGCGGGTGCTTGACATGAGCAAACCTCTATTATTCGGAAAGTCACTATTTTATGTGTTTATTCATATAGCGGCCTTAGAATAATTAGCCTTACATCTTTGCCGGAGCGTACTCGAATGCGAATCTCTAAGCTTTTCCCGGGAGTCTCTCTTATAGCGTCTGCTCTTCTGGCATTCGTTTTTGTGTTTTCCGAGGCGGCGCTATCGGCTCCTTCCGGAGGCAAGGCCAAATCGGCAGTCAAATCGGCAGTCAAATCGGGAGCCCCGCAAAGCCAGCAGGTCGCCTGCAAGAAGTTCGTCCAGGATTTCTACGACTGGTATTGCAAATGCATCGGAGCGGGCGGAAGCGGAGTGCCCGAGGACCGCGCCATGAAGGACCGGGGAAGCTCTTTCAGCCCGAGCCTGCGCCAGAAGCTCAAAGATGATTTCGAGGCTTCCGCCAAAGTCCAGGATGAGATCGTCGGTCTCGACTTCGATCCTTATCTCAACAGCCAGGATCCCTATGAGCACTATGTAGCAGGCAAGGTAACGGCTTCCGGCAAGAACTATCTGGTGGAGATGCACGGAGTTCGAGGCGGCAAGCAAAACGCCAAACCGGACGTGACACCGGAAGTAGCATCACAGAACGGCAAGTTCATTTTCGTGAACTTCCACTACGGCAAAAGCGAATACCCGGAAAACGAGAATCTAGTAAGCGTTCTCGACGCTCTCAAGAAGTCTCGGGACGAGACGAAATAGCAGAGGGACCTTTCTTCCAACCAACCTTTTTACCCGCCTGCCTGGTTGGTCGAGGGAGCCTTCATCTTGACCAGGGTCCATTGCTGGGTCTTGTCGGCACCATAATGCACCAGAATCGGGCTCTCGCTTTTGAGCAGGTTGGCGATGCCAGTGTCATAGACCACCTCTTTGTTGGTGCCTATGGTCCAGGCAGCCCTGGTGGATTTTTTGTCCACGGCTCCGGATATTGGCTTGAGCTCTTCGGTGAGGGGATTGTAGTAGTTCCCTTTTAGAATCCCCTTTTTGTTCATGGCGATCTGAAACATCATAGTGGTGCTTGTGTCGTCGCCCTGGACAAGGGAATAGACGCCCAGTGGTTTCCATTCTTTCTTGTTGCCGACGGATTTAGTGAGCACCGCCGGTGCTGCCGAAGCAGGTGGTGGCGCCGGAGCTCTTGCCGCCAGGCTCTGGGCCTGTTTGTAATATGACTGTGCGGACTCGACAGGCTTGGAGCCGTAATAGACAGTATTTCCCTGGTAGGTGATATTGTTTCCGAAATCGTATTCGGTGGGCTCCACGGCAGCTTCTTGCTGTTGATCTTCGTTCTCATCGTCTTCGTCGTCAGGGTAGTACCACCAGCCGCACAGGTCGCCCCAGCCGCAGCCACCCCACCAGCCCCATCCCCAGCCCCAGTCGGAATAAGGCCAGGCATAGCGGTTTCGTCCCCAGAAGCCCCGGTCGAAGGCCCGGTCATAGTTGAAATTCTGTCTGACAGCATCACCACGGGAATTGAGCTCACCCGGGGCGACTCTGTGAGTGCTGGTCTGTCTGGCAGCCGAGGCTATATGCCCGACCCCGTCGGTGGAAAGCGAGCGCCCTCCCCAGTTGTAGGTCTGGTTTGCTCCGGAGCGGAGCTCTCCCTCGGATACACGGGGAGCGGCACGACCACCAGCATCGCCTCTGGTACTTTCACCGCCGGCGCCGGCACGGCCACCGTCGCCGCCCCAGAGACGACTGTCTCGGCCGTAGCCACCGAGGTTCCGTCCCCCGAAACCACCACCACCAAAATCACGTCCGCCGCGTCCTCCGAAGCCTCCACCTCCGAAGCCGCCGCCTCCGAAGCCGCCGCCTCCGAAGCCACCGCCGCCGTGACCACCTCCTCCCCGGGCCAGAGCTGGCTGTCCTCCGGCGAGGACGGTAAGGCTGGCAAGCCCGCTAGCCGAGACTATCGCCAGGCAGGTGAGGAGGGCGATTTCTCTACGTGCTCTTTTCGTTTTGATCTCAAACATCACTTTCTCCTTACTGTTTCCGGCTCAGGGTGATCTCAGGGGTGTCAGGCATTTGCTTGCCTGCCAGAAATCGTCCTGTGGAATGCCAGGAGAAAGTTTTGTCATCCAGTTTTTTGAGAATATTGACGCTGCTTCCCAGGCAGCCGTCAGGCTCGACGCTCTCGGCTGTTTCGAGCCAGGTCTCGCCGTCCCTGACCCAGAGCCCTGTCCCGTACCCCCCACTGGGGGCGAAGTGCCAGGACTTGAGCCTGCCGGTCAGGGGATCCCGCCCGATTACTTGAACCGCGATCTTGTTTCCGTCTTCGCTGGCGATCATCATGCGGATGAAATTGTGCTGGCCGCCGGCCCATTCCGCCTGAGCTTGCATGCTACCCAGGGGTCCCTCGAATGACCAGTTGCCGATGAGCCAGGAGAGATCTTCGATACTGTCGGTCGCCAGGGGAGACTGATCGTCTTCGCTTACCGCCGCCATCTGCCATTTGCCGTCTTTCTTGACATGGACCACCATGTACCGGGCCAGGGCTCCGGCGTCGGGACCGGTCCGTATCCGCGTCGTCCCTTCTTCGATGGCGAGATTTTCGGAAGGAAACTTCAGGGCATTGATCGAGATGTCCAGCTCCTGGCCGGAGCGGTGAGCGAAGTCAGTCGCGAAAAAGCTCTCGATGGCTTTTCTGCCCGAGAGCCTGCTACCGTCGGCCAGGGTGAAAGTGCCATCTTCCGACCACATTGAAGCCAGAGCCTTTGCGTCGCCCCGGGCAAAGGCAGCAGCATAGGCGATTGCCTGGGCGCGGAGTTCTCTCTCGTCGCTGCTGGCTCCTTCCGGTACGTCTACCGTCACTTTCCCTGAGCTTGATTCTTTCAGGCTGGGAGGCATGGGCGGCTGCTCGAGCTCGGCCGGGCCTTTCGACTCGGCCGGCTTGCTTTTGGCTTCGACGCTGGAAAGCCCTGCGCTGATTGCGATTACCAGGCTGAGTGAGAGGGCCTGAGTAAGTAATTTCATAGACCGGGTCCTTTTTCATGTGGCTCAAAAAGGATCTAACCCTATGAATTGTAAAATCAACCCCGGGACTGATTGAGTATATAACTAAATGGCGATATAGTGAAATTGTTGGCAATACAGATTAACCGGAGAGAACTCATGGCAGACAGGGAAAAGAAGAAAATCGTCATAGTCGGCGGAGTGGCCGGGGGCATGAGCGCTGCCGCCAGAGCCCGGCGGCTTTCCGAGGAAGCCGAGATTATTGTCCTGGAGCGCAGCGGCTATGTGTCCTTTGCCAACTGCGGTCTTCCTTATTATCTGGGACGCGAGATCGAGAGCCGAGACAAGCTCCTGGTTCAGACTCCCGAGACCCTGAAGAAGAAATTCAATCTGGATGTCAGGGTCTTGAGCGAGGTCACAGCTATCGATCCTGAATCCAAGAAGGCGACCATCAAAAACCTAACCACCGGGGAGATCTATGAGGAGAGCTATGACGATCTCATTCTGGCGGTGGGTGCTTCGCCTTTGCGCCCCCCGATTCCGGGCATCGACAGGGCTGGCGTTTTCACCCTGCGCACTATAGAAGATGTAGAGACCATAGACCGCTGGATCGAAGAGAAGAGACCGGCAAGCGTGGTAGTGGCCGGAGGCGGCTTCATAGGCATCGAGATGGCTGAGCAACTGGCTCGCCGGGGCATGAAAGTCACCCTGGTGGATGCCAGTGATCACGTTCTTGTGCCCCTTGATACCGAGATGGCTGAGCTCGTTCATCTGGAGATGGAGAGAAACGGGATCAAGCTGGTTCTGGCAAGTCCGATCAAAGAGATGCAGGCCCCTGAGACCAGGGGTGGTATCACTCCACAATCCTGCTGGGTAGTGGCAGGGGAACAGCCGGCCATGGCTGCCGACCTGGTGATCATGGGACTGGGCATCAGACCCGAGATCGCTCTGGCGCGTCAGGCCGGTCTTGCCACCGGCGAGCGCAACGGCATCAGGGTGGATGAGAGGCTCATGACCAGCGCCGAGCATATCTGGGCAGTTGGCGATGCCATCGAAGTGGTGCATCCCGTTGGCAAGAACCACACCCTTATCGCTCTTGGCGGTCCAGCCAACCGTCAGGGACGAATAGTCGCAGACAATATCTTTGGCGGTGAGCAAGTATATAAAGGTACTCTCGGCACAGCAATTCTGCGAGTCTTCGATCTGGCGGTAGCGATGACCGGTCTCAATGAGAAACAAGTCCGCATGGCCGGTATCGATTACGAGACCGTTTCCATGCATCCGAGCCACCACGCCGGCTACTTCCCCGGCGCCGGCAAGCTCGCCATGAAAGTCATCTTTCGCAGAGAAAGCGGCGAACTCCTCGGTGCCCAGGTGATTGGCAGAGAAGGCGCCGATAAGCGGATAGACGTGCTGGCAACTGCCATGAAGGCCGGCATGACCGTCCGGGACCTCGCCGAGCTCGAGCTGGCCTATGCGCCGCCCTTCGGCTCTGCCAAAGACCCGATCAATCTACTGGGTATGGCGGGTTGCAACCTCCTGGATGGTCTGGTCTCTCAAATCCGCCCCGAGGAGCTCGATGGCATGGATGAAAAAGACTACTGTGTCATCGACGTGCGGAGCGCCGGAGAGCGTGAAGCCGGATTCGTTCCTGGAAGCCTGCATATCGCTCTTCCGGAGCTCAGGCAGTCCCTGGACCGGATACCTGAGAACAAGACAGTGATTGTATACTGCCAGAGTGGTCAGCGCGCCTATTATGCCTGCCGGTTCTTGAGCCAGAAAGGCTATGATGTGAAAAACCTCTCGGGCGGGTATCTGACCTATAGAGTGAGTGACACCGCTGGCGGAGGCAACGGAAATCTCTTTTCGGCGCCGGCAGTTAGGTCCGAAGTATCGACTCACTAAAGGAGAACATGATGAAAGCACCGGGATGGCAGCGAAGAGGAGGATTGAACCACATGGTTCTCAGGCTCTTTGTCTCCATTCTGGTGCTTTCATTCGCTCTTGGTGGCACTGGTAGCGCAATCGCTGCCGACGATTCCATCGGCGCTGCCTGCGCCAGGGATCCGTCTTGTGTCATTGTCGGCAACACTCATATGCTCGTCTGGAAAAGTCCGGAGCCCAGAGGGATTTTTCTGGTTTGCATCCACGGTCTCGGTCTCTGCGCCCGGGCTTACAAACCCCTGGCCGGAGAGCTCTCGAAACTCGGTGTCGACGGATATGCCGTGAACGTGCGGGGCTTCGGACCCGATCGCAATCAACCAGAGCGAGAGAAGCTCGACTGTGTCGATACCGTGGGCGATGTCTGCGAGCTTTTGAAGAGTATCAGGCAGAAACATCCGGACGAGAGGATTATCCTCATGGGCGAATCAATGGGTGGTGCGCTCACGATAAGAATCGCCGCTGAGCACCCGGAGCTCATCGATGGTCTGGTAGCCTCGGCGCCGGCCTGGAAATTGCACAAGCTGAAAAGAACCGCCGTCAAAGGAGTAGTTGAGCTGGTGCTTTTCCCTCACAGTCGTCCGGGACCCGCCGGTCGCGGAGTGCTTCGTCAGGCCACATCCGATCCCGCGCTCAAAGAGCACTGGCTCAATGACCCGGCGCATAAGCTCAAGCTCTCCCTGGGCGAGGCTACTGCTTTTCTCGGTTTCATAGGCAAGACCGATCGCTATGCCCGGGAGATCGAAAAACCAGTGCTGATAGTCCAGGGGCTCAACGACCGTCTTGTTTCTGCCAGAGCTGTAGCCAGGCTTTACAGAGACATGCCCTCGAGCAACAAGACTTTTCTCATCGCGGCGCAAGGCGAGCATCTGGTACTGGAAGAAGGACTCTTCTCAGATGCGCTCATAGAGAAGCTCACTCAATGGCTGGACACAACCAGCGCATCGAAAGAGCCGCACCGGGAAATTGTCGTCATCGACGATCAGGAGCTCTCCGAGCACCAGGAGCGCCATCTGGAAAGGTTGAAGAAGAAAGCTGTATTTCTCAAGCATGCCGGTGGTCGGACCAGGGTGGCTGCGGCGGCGCAAGACTAGTGCGCAAGACTGGTGCTTGAGACTGCCAGCCGAGAGTAGGACCGAGCCTATAGTCCGAGAACCGGAGCTCGAAACCGGAGCTCGAAACCGGAGCTAGCCGGTTTCTGCTCCGCCGATATAATGCAGGACCATCTCGTGCCAGTGGGGCCAATCGTGGGCGAACCCATCCCAGGTGCGGAAGGCATGCCAGATGTCTTTGTCCCAGAGTGCCAGGGAAAGCATCTGATTGCTGCCATAGAGCGGGTCGTCCTTGCCTATCGGAAAGATGATATCGAGGTTGCGAATATGCTCCAGCTTCTCTTCGTCGCTGGTGGTCTGGATAAGAGCCACCGGATTAGCCTGATGGATGTATTCGTCGTAGTATTCGAATACCCATTTGAAAACACTGTAAGGACCGCTCATCTGAGCGAAGTCATAGGGACCGCTCATGCCGATGGTGCGGTTGAACTCATCCGGAAAACGCAGGGCGATATTAATGGCATGATAGGCACCCATGCTCGCCCCCAGGGCGATGACGAAGTCGTTGTCGTTTTTCTCTTTCGTAAAAGGAAGGACCTCTTCGATGACATAGCTCTGATAGTCCAGATGCCGTCTGGCCCTGTTGCTCGGATGCTCGTTGAAATTCCACCAGCTCTCGGCATCGACGCTATCGAGACAGAAGAGCTGCACCCAGCCGTTGTCGATATGGTGGCTGAGGGCATGGATCATGCCTCGATTTTCCCAGTCGAAAAAGCGACCGCAAGATGTGGGGAAGACCAGTACCCTGGCACCGCTATGACCGAAAACAAGCAGCTCCATGTCTCGATCGAGCTTGGGGCTCTGCCATTTGACATATTCTCTGTTCATTTCTCGTTTTCCTGGATCTAGGGCTGCCCCGGGCACCGCTGACGCTGTGATGGCGGGCGAAAGCCCGATTTTACCACGGACCTTATCAGGGAAAGAGGCACAGGAACTTGTCCGTGCTTGGCAACGGGGGTGTGAACGCGAGAGAATCCCGAGATTTGTTCTGGTGTGGTCGAGCGAGAGAATCCCGAGATTTG
>JAGQHH010000247.1 GCA_020431945.1 Cyanobacteria bacterium HKST-UBA02
GCCGGCGCCGTTGGGACCGACGAAGGCGAGGGCCTGACCTTCAGGCACGCTGAAGGAAACATTGTCTACCGAGATTACTTCTGATTTGACGCTTTTGAATCCACGACGCTTTTTCACTTCGTAGACTTTGCGCAAATTTTCTACTTCCACTGCATATCTCATATCGATCACCTTAGAGAAACAAAAGAGCCTCCTTTTTCGGGAGGCTCGCATGATCTGCTACGTTCGTTATCGCTTCGTTAAAGGAACAATTCGCTCCTTCCCTCAGCAAAACTGCAAATACATGCGCGCCTCCGACCCGGCTTGCGAGCGCCGAGGACGAAGATGGTTTCCTGCATGTAGTGGCATGTGAACATAGTTACTTCATTATGAGCGACACACAGATCGAGTCAACGGATCTTTAAGCAGTCGTATCAATCAGCAGTCGATTCGAGACCAGCAACTTCTATTTCATTTCACGGACCACGTGGCCCGTGAAAATGCAAAAACGAGTGCTGGACAGGGTTTGATCATTGTTGATATGTTGATTGACCGGTTTCCGGGTGATGTCCGTGAAAATCAGAACAACACCCTGCCTTTGATTTCGGACCGGAAAATATAAGCGCCGGAACTTGCGGTTCCGGCGCTCTGGTCTATATCTTTCGAGATTGGAATTAGCGGCGGGCGGTGGCCAGCTCTTCTTCTTCCTCTTCCTCGTATTCTTCTTCCTCGTCTTCGTCGTCTTCATCGGTGAGACGATCGAGCTCGGCTTCGAAGATGTCGCTGGGGTCGATCTCTTCGAGGATCTCTTCCATGGGATCTTCGACACCCAGTTGCTGGCAGGCAGGAACCAGGCAGCGGGTGATGATCTCGTCGAGGAGTTCTTCGATTACCTCGGGATCGGCTTTAGCGTCGTGGTTGGTGAGGGTCTCCATATCGTCTTGCAAGCCTTTCAGCACCTGCAGCGCGTAAATCAGATACTTTTCGGTCTTTACTTCGGCCATGAGGATAAGTCTCCTGTGTCACAGTGGCGGCAGAGCATCAATTTATCACGCGGGCATGGGGATCGAAGTGAAGAAGAATTTCCATATCAACAGGATCAGTTTCCAGCCCATTTGAGACCGGCAAGGGTGTCCATGGCGCGCTGGCTTACATAAGGATTATCGTCTTCAGCCAGAGTTTCCAGAAGCTCCTGCTCCAGGTTGTGGTTTTCAGCCATGGCATAGCGAACTTCATCGCTCAGGTCCGTTACCAGAACCCACAGGGCCGCCACGGGGGTGCGGGGATTGTCCGCTACCGCCTGTCTCACTGCGTCGGAGGGGTTATAGGCAAGGACTTCCAGGGTCCGGGGCGACGTGCTGGGGCTTTCCGCCAGCAGAACCGCTACCGCCTCTTTCACCGAGCTGAATTGACCGGCTATCTGTCTGGCCGAGTCGGACTGGTTGGCTTCGGTGGTCTTTTTGATCCAGTTATAGGTGAGAGCGTCGTTGGGGCTCAGATGACGGAATGTATCGGATTGGCTCATGGCTCTCGATCTCGTCAACTGTAGGGAATTTTGCTCTCTCTGGTTATTCATTGTCGTTTAATCTCCTCTCGGGGGAACACAACCATCATGGACCCGGGAGGCGTAAAAGAAATGTCAAAATCCGAAAATTTCTTTGCAGGGGCTCGTCAAGAGCCGGTTCGAGGTCAGGACCCGGGCTCAGGATCCGGGCTCAGTTTGGATTGAGAAGCGCCACGATATACCAGACTATAAGAAGGACCATGAGGACCGCCGGGAGGGCATAGTCCGGGAGCGAGGAATCGCCTTTGTTGATCTTCCATTTGAGGCGAGCTAGAAGAAGGGCCAGGCTCAGGACCATTGCCGCCGGAATCATGATGGTTAGAAGAGAGAACAGGAACCCTGCCTGCTGGTCGCCGCGCACGAAGACGAAACGCTCGCTTTTACGCTTGTGCTCGTGGCTGGCCTCTCGAGCCAGCTTTTTCAAAGCCTTGTCAGTGATATTGGTGTTGTCGCGCAGTTCTATATAGAAGCATTTCTCGGGGACCGCGCCGCCGATCAGTTTTTTGTCCCTGTCGAAGGCTCGGACGAAGAAACGGCGGCCGCTAAAAGTGTTGCAGATGATCGACCCGGCCCGGGGCTCTTCCTGGCCCTTCCAGAGCTTGCCCGATTCGACCTTCTCCACCAGGTATACGTCATTGGCTCCCGGGGATGAAGTGATTTCGGGCAGCTCGGTCTTCTTCTCGAAATAGTTGTAGTACTCGGCTTTCTTGCCGACGCTGGCCCAGTCTCCGGTGGCGACCGGATAGGTCAGGGTCTGGTTGCGATAACGCTGGGCCAGATCGGCGGCGGTCCACATCTTATCTATAAGGGCTCGTTCTTCTGATTCGTCGGCATAGAGCATGGTCCCGTCTTTCGTTAAGAGACCGGCGGGCTCTTCGTCGAAAAACACATGATCTGCCCTGAGATGTCCTGGAATCAGACCGAGCAGTCCGGCTGCGCTGTCTATCAGTCTTGCCGTGGCGTATTCGTTGAGCCCGTCGTTTACCATGAGCGCCTTGCCGTCGGTGGTCACCTCAAGCTTGATACGGTCGTCCGCGCTGCGGTAGTTGTGCGCCACATTACCCATGGCGATGGAGAGCAGGGCACCGCTTTTAGTATTATCCGGGACGAGAATCGCGAAGCCCGACCCGAGAAGAACTAGAAACCCTACGGCCAATGCGAGCCAGGGCGGACCGGATTCTTTGTCGCCGGGTTTGATCTGATCTTGCGAGCCTTTGATCCAGATTTCCTGTTCCGGGGCTTCGGCCTCACCGGTAATTTTCGGTTTGCGTTTTAGAATCGCTCCTTCGTTCTTCATCTCCAGTCTGATACGCTCGAGCTCGGCGGTATTGAATCGATTGAGCACGGTGGACTTCTCGCGGGCGAGCTTCATCGACTTTTCTTTGGCGGTGACAAGAAGGGGCTCGCTGTCTTCGAAGTTCTGACTGCCGATCTCCACGGCTTTGCGAAAGTGACGTTCGGCTTCCGGCATATGACCGAAGTGCTCGAAGGCGTCGCCCAGGGCAAGAAGAGCGGACATATAGCGTCGATGGGGAACTCTGGCCGTCACTCTTTTCTCGACGCTTTCTTCGTAGAGGGCGACGGCGAGCTCCGGCCGGCTCTGGGCCATATATATGTCACCGAGGTTCTCGATGATCCTGGTTTCTTCCTCCGGACGCGGCTCGCCAAGGCGACTGAGCAAGTCGAGGGCGCGAATATAGTCGTTCTCGGCGTCTTCCAGATTACCCCGGTCGAAGAGGTCGTTGGCATTGTTGAAATAACCGTCGAAGGCGGACTCGGTGGCGACGGCGCCGTCGCTGTGCTCCTGGTCTTGTTTGAGACCGAGACTGGTGACTCTTTTGAAGGCACCGGAGCCGTCCGGAGGCGAGAAGTCTATAGGTTCAGTCCCGGGTTCGGACGCTGGCTCTGTTTCTGATTCAGGTTCAGGTTCAGGTTCGGGTTCGGGTTCGAGTTCGAGTTCGAGTTCAGTTTCAGATTTAGATTCGAGTTCGGGCTCGGGACCCGACTCAATCTTGTCTTGTTCCGGGTATTCTTCCAGCGGTTCTTCTTTTTCTGTTTCTGGCTCTTCGGCTGCTGGTTCCGGTGGCGCGGTGCTCATCATCGCTCGCAGGGAGCTTGTTTGTTTGCGGTCATTCTTCTCGACCGGTTCGCTTTCGCTCGAGGATTCCTTCCAGCGAGAGCTCTGCTCTTTGCTCCTCTCCGCTACGTCTTTCCAGGAAGCTTTCTCCTTGGGATTCTTATCCTTCTTGGCGCCCAGGAATTTGTTGCCGATCTTGGCATTGGCACTGGTACTAGTATTGTCAGTGGTGCTCAGCCAGTTTTCCAGGCTGTCTATTCCGATGTTCAGCTCACCGGTCTCCTCTTCGGCGAGCCGGCGGCTGAAACGGTCGAGGAAATCGCCCTCGACTGTGTCCTCATCGCCGGGAGGTTTGAATGCCCATTCGAAATGGCTGTCCCGAACGAAGCAATCGAACTGATCGTCAGCCAGGGTGCTCGCTTTTCGAATCTGCTCCCAGGCTTCCTGCCAGCTTATGCTGCCATGGGGTCCCCGGGCCCATCCGGCGTCCATGAATCCGGCCAGGTGCGCGCCGGACCCGCCGAAGGGACGGGGTGATGGCAGGTCATTAGTGATCAAAATGAGTTTGAGCGGAATTTCGCCGATTCCATCCAGCTGGGAATGAACCTCGGCAAGACGTGGGATCAGACCCTGGGGGGCGCAGATGTCATCGAGACTCAGGGTGTCTGGATACTCATCGATGCGCAGATAATATGCTGCAATTCCGTCGGGGCCGCTCAAGACCAGGGTCGAGGTGAACTCGTCCAGGCTCGTGACGGCGAGTTTTTCGTAGCTGCCGGATTCGAGACCCTGGTCGATGATTGCCGCCATGGCCCGGTATCTGCCGAGCTGGCTGGGGCTCTGAGCGGGTCTGTCAGAACCCGTTCTGGGCTTTCGAGATCCCCTTCTCTTGGTCATGAGACTCTGCGCTGAAACGGTCTCTTATTTATACCCGGTCAATTGCTTTTATCGGCGGGGGGCAGGGTCATGAGGAATGCCTGGAGATCGCCTACCTGGCCCTCATCCAGACCTTTGACCTGGTCTTTCATCACCCGGGCACGGACGGCGCCGAACAGGATCTTCTCCAGGCGCTTCTTGCTCCGCCGTGCTCCGATACCGGACAGGTCGGGACCGAATCTCGACTTTGTCCCGTCTATCGAATGGCAGGCTGCGCAGTGCATGTTGAAGAAGAGCGAACGCCCGCGCTCGGAAGCCTCGCTTACCGCGGCAGGCTTGAAGGTGTCATTGTCGGTTTTACCGTCGTCTTTGCCGCTGCCGGGGTGGGCGGTCACTAGAAAGCCGCCGCCGGGCTCGGGTATGGTGAGCAGGTAGTCGGCTATCAGCCTGGCCTGCTTCTTGCTTACCCCGGTATGGGGCATGATATTGGGTCTGCCTCCGAAAACTTCGGCGAATTCTTTAGTTTGCTTCTCCGGATCGAGGAGTCGGTCCATCAACCATTCTTTCCCCCGGTGTCCGCCGATGCCGTCCAGGGGCGGTCCCAACTCGCCGCCGTCCCCGGCTACCGCGTGACATTGTTTGCAGGCGAGCTTCCTGAAGAGCACCTTCCCTGCTTCGCTGCGCCGGTCTGTCTTGCGCGGCTCATACCCGCTCGGGGGAAATGAATAGTGCTGCATGGTCCCCGGGCACTGGTTGAGGTCCTCGGGAGAGGGACCTTCGGTGTCAGTCTTGTGGACTTTGCCTTTCAGGGGAAGGATCTGTCTTGCGGGAGGGTCTTCGGTCTTCTCCTTTGAATCGCTGGAGAAAACCGGCAAAGCCGGTGCCGTGGCGAGCAGGGCCAGAGCTGCCAGTGTCAGAAATATTGCTTGTTCGGTCTTTTTCACCTGGACCATTCTGAAATGCTAGCTCAATAACGATCTCGTCAAATCAGTCTCCGGACTGATCGGTGTCAGGGCTACCCATGGTGCTTGACGATTTCCACCGCGCATGGTGCCTGATGAAGGATCCTTTCGGCAACGCTGCCGACGAGAAATTTCTCGAGCCCCTTGCGACCGTGGGAGCCGACAATTATCAGTCCGATGCCCAGCTGTTCCGCCATGGAGATGATGGTATCCACTGCCAGACCGCGAACGACCTTTTTGTCGATCTTCAATTCAGGATGTTTTGCCGCGAGAATCTCCCGGGCTTCGTCCACCAGAGTCTCGCAATCCGCTTCGCGATGGGCGGCTCTTTCGGCCAGGGCTTCGGCCTCGAGATCCGCGTCGCCATAGCCGAGCTCATGGGGCATGGGCTCCAGCACGCTGAGGACGAGGAAGGAATCGTCTGCATGCCAGGCTCGGTCGGCTGCGAACTCGACAGCCTTTTTCGAGCAAGGTGAGCCGTCCAGGGCGATCAAAACTTTCATGGTTGCATCTCCGGCGGAAAGTCCCGGAGAGGTTATATCAGATTATGCGGTGATATTCCGCCCTCAGATTCCACTCATTGTGGTCTTGATATACCGTCGCCTGGCCACCGAGGCTACTTGTCTGTCCGGGTCGTGCAGCATGGAGACGATAATCTCCTCGGAGGTGGATTTGTTCCAGGCCAGCTCCCGGCGAACCTCGGGATCGGGATCACGCACTATCTGACGAGCTTCTGCCAGGGACAGGTCTTTCTTCTGTGCCAGCTTGACACGGTTGGGACGAGCCAGATACATGACCCATCGGAGCGGGGAGGTAATTGTTTGCAATAGAGGTTTAGTCATCACCAGGTCCTCGCGAGGTGACGGAGCCGATATGTTGCCATTGAGCGGATAGTAATGTCGGAATCGATTCTTGTCAAGCGTAGATGTGCCCAGCCATCGTATTTTCGGGGTTTGAGAGGATGAAGCTGAGCAAATGCTAATCTGGGGCGCTATTTCGCATGTTCACCGGCAGGTCACTGCCGGCGCCTAATATCAAATGTATGCCAAAGTCGTTCGCTACATCCTGGCTCTTGAAGGGCTCCCTTGTAGGTCTGGGTCTTATTGCCGCGTCCTACGACAGTTACGCAGGGGCCGTCCTGGCTCATTACGAGGAGCCTGCCTACGAGACGGTCAGCAAAGACGGCGGCATCGAGATGAGAGCTTACAGACCTCGTATCGTTGCTGAAGTCGAGCTCGCAGGCGAGAGAGGAGAATGTCTCGAGCAGGGTTTCCGTATTCTCGCAGGTTATATATTCGGCAAGAACAAACCCGCTCTGGTCACTCGGGAGCCTGTCGGAGAAAAGATCTCCATGACCGCACCGGTTGCTTCAGAGCCTGCCGGAGAAAGTCGATATCTGGTCCGGTTCTTCATGCCGTCCCGGTACGACCTCCAGAATCTGCCGGTGCCGGAGGATTCCAGAGTGAAGCTGCGGGCGCTTCCGTCGCAGGTGTTCGCCGTCAGGCGATTCTCCGGGCGGTGGACCAAGAAGAACTTTGTCGAGCAACGCCGGGCTCTGCTCGATGGTCTGGCTCGTATGCAGTTAGAAGCAGTCGGTCCCGTGATCGATGCTTATTACAACCCGCCTTTTACGCTTCCTTTTATGAGGCGTAACGAAGTCATGGTGCCTGTGTCAGAGGATGCAGTCAGGAGGAGAATATGAGCGAGAGAGTCGAAGTAGCCATCGTCGGTGGTGGACTCGCCGGTCTGTGTTGCGCCCGGACCCTGGCGAACCGGAACATACCCTGCCTGGTGCTGGAGGCTTCTGATCAGGTAGGCGGCCGCGTGCGCACCGACCTGGTGGACGGGTTCTTGCTCGACCGGGGCTTTCAGATATTCCTCACTGCCTACCCCGAAGCCAGAGCTGTTCTGAACTATGAGGCTCTCAGCTTCAGACCATTCGCTCCGGGCGCCATCGTGGCGGCGGGCGGCGGCGCTTTCCACAAGCTCAGCGATCCCTGGAAAAGGCCTCTTGCTGCCCTGGAGACATTCATGGCACCGGTAGGCAACCCCGCCGACAAAGTGAAGGTGGGCGTGCTGCGCACCAGGGCCAGGATGATGACAGTGGAACAGATCTTCGCTCAAAAGAATGATTGCTCCACCGAGGCTCACCTCGAGCAAGAAGGATTCTCGACTTCAATGATCGAGATGTTCTTCCGACCTTTTTTCAGGGGAATCTTTTTAGATGATAGTCTCGAGACCAGCAGGCGGATGTTCGATTTCGTTTTCGCCATGCTCGCCTCCGGGGACAATGTCCTGCCCGCCAACGGCATGGGCGACATACCCAGACAGATAGCCGAGGCTTTGCCCGAAGGCACGGTGCGTCTCGGCGCTCCGGTGGCGTCTGTGAAGCCGAATTTGATCCGGCTCGTCACGGGCGAGGAGATTGCTTGCGATCGGGTCGTGCTGGCTACTGAAGAGCCCGTCACGAGAAAGCTTCTGGGACTCGCCGGCAAGAGCACGGGGCGGGCTCAAACCACTGTTTATTTCGCCTGTAACGACGAACCGCCTTTCCGGGAGCCGATGATAGTGATTAACGGAGAAGGCAAAGGGATCGTCAACAATCTCTCGATCCAGAGCAATGTCGCTCCTACTTATGCCCCTCCCGGACGAAGTCTGGTGGCAGCGTCCTGCGTGGGTGATGTGGCGCTATCGGACGACGCGCTTCTGGCGGCGGTCCGCAGTCAACTGGCTGGCTGGTATGGCGCCGCGGCGGTGAACTCCTGGAGTCACTTGCGGACATACAGGATCGAGTATTCCCTGCCGGATCAATCACCGGGAGCACTCGACAGAAGACGTGCCGCTCTGAGCGAGGTCAGAGGGATTTCGGTGTGCGGCGACTTCCTGGAAAATGGTTCCATAAACGGCGCTATGGTATCAGGGAGAAAGGCTGCTGAAGCCCTTATCGGTGAGCTTGCTGCAGTTTCCTAGGAGCGCTGCATCCGCCTGACCTGATAGTTCTGGCGATACCACGAAGCATGCCATCGAATACGATATCATGAAGCGGCATCACCAGGTGCCAGTAGGCGATGCCCATGAGTCCATGAGGCAGGAACTTGGCGGTCTGGCGCAGGGCGGTGCGTCCGTCTTCGCGAGGCTCCACGACGAATTCGAGCACAGCTTCTCCCGGCAGTTTCATCTCTGCTACCAAGATAAGATGCCTGTCCGGCTCGACATGCTTGACCCTCCAGAAGTCCAGGACATCGCCAGGATAAATCCGCTCGGGGTCCCGGCGTCCCCGGCGAAGCCCGACTCCGCCGAAGAGCTTGTCCATGATGCCGCGCAGGCGCCACAGCCAGTCTCCATAGTAGTAGCCGGTGGTGCCGCCGATGCGGACTATAGGCTTCCAGATCTCCTGGGGGCTTGCATCGAGAACGATTTCGCGACTGTCCTCATAGACTGTGCCTCCGGCCCAGTCCGGATCCGATGAGGAGCTCCAGGCCACCGGCCAGATCTTTCCGGCGTCGGTCCAGTGGCTCTCCACCCGGTGATGCTGGGTGCGGTCCAGGGCAAGACGCATCGCCTCCCGGCAGGTGAGCAGTTCCTGGGGGATGATCGTCTCGATCTCGTGATCGGTGCAGACGGTGGGATTCCTCAGTCCTTCGGCCAGGGGCCGGCCGAGATAGGCGGGCACCGGAGTCACCAGGTGAATCCAGTAGGAGCTGAGCCTCGGAGTAAAAACAGGAACCGGAAGGATCAGACGTTTGTCCAGACCTGCCTCTTCGGCGTAGGTCGTCATCAGGTCTCGATAGGTGACGATCTCGGGACCGCCTATATCCAGCACCTTGCCGATGGTGGCTTTTTCTTCGAGACAGCCGATCAGATAGTTGAGAGCATTCTTGATGGCGATGGGCTGGGTCGGTACCGATACCCATCGCGGTGTGATCATTACCGGCAGGCGGTCCACCAGATATCTCAGGATCTCGAAAGAAGCGCTTCCGGAGCCGATGATCATGGCTGCCCTCAAAGTGGTGACCGGCACCTCTCCTTCCTGGAGGATCTGGCTCACCTCGCAGCGAGAGCGCAGGTGTCTGGAGAGATCCGGGCTGTCTTCCCCCAGTCCCCCCAGATAGATGATCTGCTCGACACCGGCAGCCCGAGCTGCTTCCACCATGTTGGCGGCAGCCTGCCTGTCGGCTTGACTGAAATCGCGGCTCTGGGCATTCATCGAGTGGACGAAGTAGAAAGCCTGCCGGCAGCCGTCCAGAGCACGTCTGAGAGACTCGCTATCCTGCACGTCGGTCTCGAGAAGCGCCACATCGGGATGTCCGGCAAAGGGCTTGCTGAGAAGTTTGGCTTGATTGCGGCTGGTGGCATTCACCCGGTAGCCTTTCTCGAGCAATCTCGGCACCAGCCGGGCGCCGACATAGCCGGTTGCGCCCAGGACCGCCACTCTTTCGTTCATATAGCTCACCTCCTACTTATAGAAGATGCCAGTTTTTGATGAACCCCGGGTGAACGCTCAGAAATCGAGGTCCAGGCGATCGCCGTCCCTTACCAAAATTGTGCAGCCCGGGAGGCTCTTTCTCAGCTTGCTCAGGAAGTCCCCGTCGTTACCCTTGCAGGCCGGGCAATTGAAAATTCCGATTCGCCTGAGCCCTTCGAGCTGTCCCAAGCCGAGGAAATCCGATCTCGTCGACTGTCGGTCCTCCAGGATCATCAGGTCTTCGACTTGCGACCGGCGCAGCGCTTGCACGAGGTCAGCGGCGATTCTCGACGTCTCAAGGCGCTTCAGCTCCCGGGGTAGAGTCAGGTTTCGCTGCTCCCCTTTCTCGAGACCGCTCTTGAATGTAACGAGCCAGGCAAGACGAGGGAAGCCGGCCAGAGTCTTCCAGGAGGTCCGGGTAAGGTAGGGACATTCTTTGAGACAGAGCTTGACCAGATTGGGAAGCCCGGCGATTCTGGCAAGTCCGGCGTCATCGACGGCGGTGCGGTGAAGATTGAGGGTCTCTAGATTTTCGAGGTTGGCGAGACCGGCTATGCCGTCCGGGCTGATATTGCTGCAATACTGAAGATCCAGTCGCCTCAGGGTCTTGATGCCGCCTATATCCTCCAGGACCTGCCGGTCGAGCTCGGAGGCGCTCAGGCAGAGCTCTTCCAGGGGCAGATCGAGAAGGGGCTTGCGATCGACATTCCTGAGATCGGCAGCCTCGATGCGAAGCACCCGGATATCCCGGCGTCCTTTCAGGATGTCCAGATCATGCTGACCGCGTACATTGCCTGTGAGGTAGAAGTCGCCGGCCTGACCGGCAAGGCTGAGAGAGGGCTCCTCGGTGGAGAGCCGGGTGAGCAGGCGATGTCTCGGATCAACAGAGACGCGAGGCGGGCTCTTCTGGTCGGGCTCCGGGCGATCGAATCCGATGATGGTTGTCACTGCGATGGCAGTCACCAGGGCAAGAAGCGCTGCTACCAGCAGGGTCCAGCGCGCACCGAAAGCGGTGGCATCCGTCCTCACCTCGGTCGGATCCAGATCGGATTCATCCAGGGACTCGAGGGCTTCTCTGACTTCGCTGAAACTCTGGAAACGCAGACCGGCTGATTTTTCCAGACAGCGCCTGGTGATCGCCTCGAGTCCCGCGTCTGTCTCTACGCTGTCCGGGAACCCTGGAACCGGCGACCGAAGATGCTGTAGCATCAACTCGAGGCTATTGTCGGCTTCGAATGGTCGCCTGCCGGTGAGCAGTTCGTACATCAGACAGCCAAAGCTGTAGATGTCCGAGCGACTGTCCAGCTTCTCTCCCCGGGCAGCCTCCGGGCTCATATAGGCAGGAGTCCCCAGGACCGCTCCGGCTCGGGTGATGGTTTTGCTGTTGCTTTTGGGATCGCCGACTTCGTCCGCCTGAAGCTTGGCTATGCCGAAGTCGACGATTGTCGCCCGGAGATCGCCAGTTTCAGTCTGCTGGACAATGATATTGGACGGTTTGATGTCACGGTGCAGGACACCTTTCTTGTGTGAATGCTCGAGAGCCCGGGCGACCTGGAGAAGAAGCGGGACAGCCTTTTCCCGGGGCAGCGGGGTGTCCGGATTCGAGAAGGTGTCGAGGCTCTTTCCTGGTATGACGTCCATGCAGAGAAAGAGCCTGTTGTCGTCATTGCTGAAATCCAGGACTTTGACGATACCCGGATGGTCAAGTCGAGCCGCCGCTCTTGCTTCAGTATGGAAGCGCGCAATGAGGTCGGGACGATCCTGGCAGTCCAGGACCTTGAGGGCGATTATTCGCTTGAGGACTTGATCTTCGCAGCGCAGCACGACACCCATACCGCCCCGGCCGATCTCATCCAGGACCGCGAATCTGCCTGCTACCAGACCCGAATTGTTTTCGCTCATCATATGTGGTGCCATAGCCGAGATCTTAGATAGAAGTTGTTATCGACTTGTGAAATCCCTTTATAGATTGACAACGCTTAATCAGGCTCGCGAAAGCCTCTTCGTTAGGTATATAATGCCCCCGATGGAAGCGACCAAGCCAATTACGATCTTCCTTGCCGAAGATCACCTTATCTCACGAATGGGGCTGAAAATGCTCCTGGAGCGCACTGAGGAATTTTCAGTGGTAGGCGAGGCCGACGACGGTGAGGCCGCTCTTTCGCAGATCCTGAGCCTGAAGCCCAATGTAGTCATGATGGACCTCGGGCTTCCCAAGGTGGATGGTATCGAAGTGACCAAGCGGGTGAAGGCCGAGCTTCCCGACACTCGTATTCTGATTTTCACTACCGCCGACGACGACAAGTCCATCTTCAATGCCCTTGAGGCTGGTGCCGACGGTTATTGCCTGAAGAATATCTCGGCGGAGCTTCTCAAGATTGCTGTCAATTCGGTTTTGCAGGGCGCTGCCTGGCTGGACCCGGCTATAGCCCAGAAGGTATTGCGGGCCCAGGGCAGCTCCGGGGGCAATGCCTCCGGACCGCCGGCGAGCGCTCCCGAGAAGAAAGAGCCGGAGCCGTCCGCCGTCCCGGACGTGCCGCCCAAAACGCCGAGGGGGCTCACCGAGAGCAAGATCCACTTGCTTTCACTGGTAGAGCAGGGCAAGTCTTATGTCGATATCTCGAAAGAGCTCAATCTCAATGATTCTCTGGTGAAAGGGCTTTTGCGGGAGCTCATGGCTCAGCTCAAGGATCAGCAATCCAGCCGCGGTCCGGCGCCGGGCGCTATTCCCGCGGACCAGACCGGCGAGCAGGGACGCAGCCAGAAGCTGAAAGTCGGGGACCTGGTTGGTGCTCATTACAAGATCGAGAAGCTCCTGGGCTTCGGCGGCATGGGTCGGGTCTATCAGGCAAGACATGCTCATATCGATCGCACCGTGGCAATCAAGACTCTCCACGAGCACCTCGCTTCGGATCCGTCCACTCTGGAGCGGTTCAAGCTGGAAGCCGAGGCGACATCCTCCCTCCATCATCCGAATCTCGCGACAGTCTATGACTTCGGGCTGATCGGCGATCGAGTCCCTTATATAGTCATGGAGTTCCTGGATGGCACCAGTCTCGAGCGAGTTCTGGAGAGACGCGGGCGGATCGAGCCGGATCGGGCCACGAGGATTTTCGTCCAGGTAGCCTCCGCTCTGGCGGAAGTTCACAAGAGCGGGATCATCCACCGGGATTTGAAGCCCTCCAATATCATGCTGATTCGCAAGGGCGAGAATGCCCAGTTCGTCAAGCTGGTGGATTTCGGCATCGCC
>JAGQHH010000248.1 GCA_020431945.1 Cyanobacteria bacterium HKST-UBA02
TCCCCTGGAAGCATATCCGGAGCTCTCCAACCCCCAGGTGCGGATCATCAGCCTGTATCCGGGGAAAGGCGCCGAGGAGGTCGAAAAGCTCGTCACCATCCCTCTCGAGAAGGAGCTCTACGGCATCCCCAAAGAGACAGCCTTGCGATCGCTTTCGCTTTACGGACTCTCGGTAGTGACCCTCACTTTTTCTGAGGGCACCGACAGTACCCTTGCCCGACAGAGAGTCCTGGAGAGAATTCATCAAGCCAGCCTTCCCGGCGACGTCCAGCCTCATCTCGAACCTGATGTAGGCTCGCTCCGGGAGATCTTCCGCTACAGTCTTCACAGTCCGTATTACAGCCCCATGGGTCTTCGTTCCGTGCAGCAGTGGGAGGTGGAGAAACTCTTCCGGCAGATTCCCGGAGTGATTGGCGTAGTCAACGAGGGTGGTCCGACCAAGACATACCAGATTCTGGTCGATCCGCACCATCTACGCTCCCATGATGTTACCTTGCAGGAAGTCTTCGCCGCCATCGAAGGCTCTAATGCCACCTCCGGTGGCGGCTTCATGGAGCGCAATGGTCAGGCAATGATCGTCCGACAACTCGGGCTGTTACAGGGCACCGCAGACATCGAGGCGGTTGTCGTCAAAGAGACCGAGGGCGGCATCCCGATCAGGGTGAAAGACGTCGCGGACGTGCGTATCGGCCCCATGGTAAGAAGAGGCCAGGTCGGACAGGATCGCGAGGATGACGCGGTGGAAGGGATAGTCCTCCTCAGACGAGGAGAGAACCCGTCGACCGTTCTGACTGCCCTCAAGGAGCGCCTCCCGGAGATCATCTCGAGACTCCCTGCCGGTGTCTCGTTCCAGACTCTCTATGATCGCTCGGGTCTGGTGGAGCGGACCCTCGAGACAGTCGGCAAGAACGTTACCATCGGAATCACCCTGGTGCTCTTGTTTTTATGCGTATTCCTGGTAGATTTCGGCTCGGCGGCCGTAACAGCGATAGTGATACCACTATCGATCCTGGTGGCTTTCATCTCCCTCACGATTCTCGACGTGCCTGCCAACCTGCTCAGCCTGGGCGCTATCGACTTCGGCATCCTGGTGGACAGCGCCGTGGTGATGACCGAGAATATCGTCCGCCGGCTGTCCGATGAGGGCAAGGACCTCAGCCCTCGCGAAAGGTTGATTCTACTTTCCGAGTCCGCTCGCGAGGTAGCCGGACCGATTATCTCTGGAATAGCCGTGATCATCGCCACATTCCTGCCGATTTTCACATTCGCCGGGGTGGAAGGAAGGCTCTTCCGTCCGCTGGCTATCACCATGGTGACTGCTCTTATCGGTGCCGGTCTGGCCGCAATCACGATCATTCCGGTGATCCTTTCTTTTCTCTATGGCAAAAAACCTCCCACCGAAAAAGAGAGCCCTGTCGTGACCTTAGCCAGGCGCATCTACCGCCCCGCTTTAAAGTGGTCCCTGCGCAATCCGGTCCTTGTAATCTGTCTTGCCGCTCTATCCTTCGGGGCCTCTATCTTGCTCTTCCTGAATCTCGGCTCCGAGTTCCTGCCCCATCTGGAGGAGGGAAATATCTGGTTGCGGGCAACAGTAAAACCGGGAAGCGTCACCCTCGAGGAATCGGTCAAGGTAGCCAGGGAAATCCGTCTGAAACTGCTCGATTATGAAGAGGTCACAGAGGTCCTCTCTCAGGTAGGCGGTCCCGACGATGGCACCGACCCGGCGCGATTCGCCGATCAAGAGTTCTATATAGAACTGAAGCCGGCCAATCAGTGGCGTAAAAAGTTCGGTGAAGACAAGCAGAGATTGATTGCCGACATGCGGGAGAAACTCGAGGTCATCCCCAATGTCGGGTATTACTTCACCCAGTATATTCAAACCACCCTGGATGAGGCTCTTTCGGGAGTCCAGGGATCTCTGGTGGCAAAAGTGTCAGGCAATGATCTTGCCACCCTGGAGAAACTGGGTCAAAAAGTGGGTCATATCATGACCGAAACCCCGGGCATAGTCGATGTCATTGTTGATCCTCTCCTGGGCCAGCCGCAGGTATCAATCAAGATCGATAGGAACAAGGCGGCTCGCTACGGTCTCAATGTCGGCGACCTGAGAGATCTCGTCGAGATAGCCATAGGAGGCAAGACCGCTACCACAGCCATCGAAGGCGAAAGACGCTTCGACGTTCTTGTACGCCTCAAAGAATCCTATCGAGAAAGTCCTGCTGCCATAGAACACATACTGGTGGACACACCCGAAGCAATGAAAATCCCCCTTTCTCAGCTAGCCGCCGTGGAGGAGACTGTAGGCGCCACCCAGATCTGGCGAGACGCAGGCTCGAGGCTCGCAACGATCAGGGCCAATGTCCGCGGGCGCGACCTGGCGACGGCGGTGGCCGATGCACAGAAAAGAGTGGCCAATCAGCTGAAGCTGCCGGAAGGATACCGGGTAGCCTGGAGCGGCGAGTTCGAGCGTCAGCAAGAGGCAACCCATCAGCTGGCGGTTGTCGTTCCGGTAACTCTGGCTCTGATTATCGTTATTCTCTATCTGGCCTGCGGCACCCTTACAGGAGCACTGGTCATGTTCTCGGTGGTTCCCCTAGCCGCCATCGGGGCGATCCTCGCTCTCTATCTCACCGGCACCTATTTCTCCATATCAGCCGGCGTCGGTTTCATAGCCCTCTTCGGTCTGGCAGTAAAAAATGGGATCCTTCTAGTATCATTCATCAGCGAGTTGCGTCATGAGGGCGCCGGTCTCGCGCGAGCCGTCTACAATGGAGCGCTGATCCGTATGAGACCTGTGCTTATGACTGCCACCATCGCCGCGGTCGGACTGTTGCCCGCGGCAGTCTCAACCGAGATTGGCGCCCAGAGCCAGAGACCTTTCGCAATTGTTATAATTGGAGGCTTGATTTCCTGCACATTTTTGACTCTATTCGTCCTTCCTGCCATCTACCTGCGTTTTTCTCCCAGCACCAGAAGGTCCGCGGACTCGAAGCCGACGGAGAAAGCCGATTCCCAAGCGGAGGCCAGTACCAGATGAGCAAAGCTTGCTGGTGCTCGATAATTGCAGCCGCGGTCCTCACTTCATGCACTACCGGGCCGGAAAGCGCGAAGCATCCCGACACCCACCAGATATCGGGCCCGGCTATCCTGCAGCTCGATAAGGATCAACTGACAGAGATCCATCTGACTACAGCAGGAGTAGAATCCAGCCTGGTCGATACGGAAATCGAGCTTGTCGGACAGGTGGAGGAGAACGACTATCTCTCGACACCGGTTATTTCGCTTGTGCCGGGCAAGATCGAAAAAGTGCTGGTCCAGCTTGGAGACACTGTGCGCAAAGGTCAGGTCCTTGCCAAGATCCGCAGCGATGAAGTGGCCAGAATCGAAGCGGACCTTCTCAAAGAAGTCCTGGGATATGAGGCAGACATAGAGCAGACCAAGGTCGAGCTGGAGGTCGCCCGAAAGACCTTCGAACGCCACCAACAACTATTCGAGGAAGGCATCGGAGCAAGGGCGCAACTGGAAACAGCCAAGGGAGAGCTGCAGAAAGCCGAGGCCCGGCTGGTTTCTCTCAACGAGAAAAAGCGCTCGGCGATTCTAACTACATGCGAGCGCTTGAAGCTTTTCGGCATGACCAGAAAAGAGATCGACCGCTTGCTAGAGACAAGGATCGTAGACAACATGTTTGACGTTGTTTCGCCTCGTAACGGGACGATCGTCGAGCGTCATGTTGATATCGGTCAACTCCTGGAGGTGTCCCAGAACATGTTCGTAGTCTCGGACCTGTCCGAGGTCTGGGTGAGCGCACAGGTCTTCGAGAAAGATATAGACGAGATCGCCGACGGCGACCACGAGCCGGCCATAGTCCTGGTTGACAGCTTTCCAGGTCGCACATTTCACGGAGAGGTGGACTATATAGGCGCCACTCTCGATCCCAAGAGCCGCACGCTTCCGGTAAGGGCTACCGTTTCCAATCCAGGATGCATGCTTCG
The DNA here is from genome assembly GCA_020431945.1 of Cyanobacteria bacterium HKST-UBA02. The sequence continues at coordinate 3,993 of JAGQHH010000248.1, forward strand.
GCCGAGGATGTACGCTCGAATGATCGTGACCATCGGTAGGAGAAGAGCCCTTGTAGTCCCCACAGCCGCCGTGCAGAGGACCGGAGAGTCGCAACTGGTCTATGTAGTGCGTAACAACCGCACTTTTGAGGAACGGAAGATCGACATCGAAGGAACCAGGGGCAGGCTAGCCCTGGTAGGAAAAGGGCTGAGGCAGGGGGAAAAAGTGGTGGTGGGAGGAAGTCTGCAGCTCAATGGCCTGGCCGTAAAGCAAGCCACCGGTGGAGGCGAGTAATAATGAAGTTGATCACCGCTTTTATCCAAACCTTCATGCTGGACAAAGTGACGCGGGCCTTGAGGCAATCAGGGATAAATAGCTTCAGCGTGACGGAGATCCAGGGAGCGGGTCACGAGCAAATCGGGGAAGCCGACTATCTGTCAAAGAAAATCAGGATCGATATCGCAATTCGTGACCAAGACACCGAGCAGACCACTCGACTTATCCTCGAGAAAGCCTCCACCCATCAACCAGGGGATGGACTTATACTGGTGCAGGACCTTTGCACAGCTATCAACATCGATACCGGAATGGCAATCGAAGAGTAGACAAAAAATCAAATCCCCGAGTGGCTGATCTCGGGGATTGATCTCGGATCCGTCTGCTGCATTCTGACAGGCTCCGAAAAAGGTTGGATCTAGAAGAAACTGGATTTAGATGCGGAAGAACGGAGTCTCCACAACTTTATCCGTCCAGAGAACCTGGATCTGATATTCACCAGGGCCGACTTTGACAGCCGGGGCTACCACCGAGCCGTCCTGATTCGTTTTTTTCGAATAGACGACTCCCCGCTCAGACTCGGTGACGCGAATCTCAACATCCGGCATGGCGTTTTCATCGCTGTCTTTGGCCTGAAGCAGAATACGCAGCTGGTCTTTGTCCACCAGCCAACCCAGGTTGACCTGGATCTTGGTGTCTTCGACCTGCTTTTCGAAGGTACCCAGCGATACCAGCTGGCTCCCTACACCCCGCATTGCCCCTGCCGGGACCATTTGACGCCACGCCATACCGGCAAGCATGTCCTGCCAGGTGTTGATAGCGGCGTCGCGGGAAGCACCGACGAGATCCTTGAGCGCCAGGACCGCCTTTTCGGTGGCGGGCTGGAAATTCATACCGCCCAGGAGTTTGCCCGTGACACGAGCAAGTATCGACTCGTCATTCTTCGACAAAGTCGTGTGCATAGAGGCATTCCACATAGCCCGGTCGAAAAGCGGATTTTCGCCCGGCAACGGGAGAGCCTCTTCATGGTTCCGGCAGAACGCTTCGAAAGCATCTGCGCAGTCCCGCTCATCTTCGATGGCGAGGATATTTTTCAGTTTTTCATCAAGAGTAGCCATTACCTTCTCCTAGATCCGTGTTTCGTCCTGGTCCAGTATGTCTTTGAATGCCTTCAAGGTTCGGACGATCTTCTTATCGACCGTATCTATACTCTTGGGTTCCATTTTTAGACACGAAATCAGATCTTCTCTTTTGTATCCCTCGACATACTTCAAAACGAAGCAGGTGCGGTGGATTCCGGGTGGCAACTCCTGCAAAATCGCTTCTATTAAATTGTTAATCATGGCCCTCTGGGCCGGATTGCTGTGTTCGGAGGTGGAAAGCACTGAATATTCCCAGCCGAATATCTCTTCCGGGGAGCGATTGTCGTCGCTATCGAACATCGAGTCCAGGGAGGTGGTCCTGTACTGGCTGGTGGTGGACGGGGTCTCGTCGAAGGACTTGCCGGCGGAGACCCGGCTGACGCTCATAATCTCGCCGTCCATTACTTCCATGCGGGAGGGGCTGACTGTGACTTCCCGGGACTCTTTCTTGCGCTCTTCCTCTTCTGCCTGCTTCTCGGAGCGTTTTCTCAATTTGACCTTGTGATAGCGCTCGAGATTCTGAGCAATCGCTTTGTTGCAAGCTCCAAGACAGTAAAGGGCGAGATTGGCGTCCGGATGGGAAGGATCGAAATTCTTGCTGACCATAATCAGGGCGTTCTGGAGAATATCCTCGATATCCTCGTCGGTGGCCAGACGGGCGCGAGACCTGATATAGCGCATCATTCTCTTGGGGGTGAATTCCATCTCCCCCCTGAGAAAGGCTTTGCTTTCACGGTCATTCATTAATGGTCAGTTGCCCGATTTAAAAGGTTGTCTTCCAATGAAATATATATGATTGACTGGATTCCTTCCCAAAGGCCTTGAAACTTCGGTTGCTCAATGTTAGCAAATTGTAAGCGAAGTCCTTCCCGGCCTGGCTTATAAGGTCTTATCCTTTGTTGGATGCAATTCGGGATCACTACTTTAGTAGCAGCTCTTATATGGTCTTTTTCCCCGCTGGCAGCGGGTCAGACCGCCCTGGCCGCCCCGCCGGGGAATAATATCAGTCAAAGAGCTCCGAGTTCTCAGCCGCGGCTCCATCTCAAGCTGGCTCAAAATGGCGAACTGGAGCGGATTAAAACTCCCGACACTCCGGTTACACCAGATGCGCCCCAGGGCGAGCCCGCGGCCGGCGATCCCAAGCTTCGGCCGCCCCTGGAAAGCCCCGGCAAGACCAGTGAGGCAGATGGCGAGAGCGAGCCGGACGATACCAGCGACGCCGATGCCAACCCCGGAAACACGCAAGACCCCAGGAGGACCATCGGACCCATGGGTGTCATCCGTTTCGACGCCGGACGCCCGCGGCCCAGAATAAAGGGAGGCATCAGTATTTTCGACGCCCTGGACGAAGCCCTGGTGAAAAGCCCCCGGGCAGCAGCCATGCGCGCCATGCTCCCGGTGGCGAAGTCGCTCCTGGCCAGAGCCACCGAGCAGCCCTCGGCAGAATTCAATATAGACGACGGTATCAAAGCCGAGCAGACCAGGCGTATGGGCGTTGTCTTCAACTGGGAGCCGCCCTGGAAAGTGATCTTCCGCCTCATTGTCGCCAAGAGAATGGTAGACCAGCGCAAACTCGAGCTCATGGCCGACCTCTGGAAGCTGAGAGCCGATGTCCGTAAGGTCTACACCGAGACCGTGGTGGCCCAGGAGACCCTGGAGACCCTCACAAGCCTCTACGACCTCGCTCACAGGCTCCGGGTGGTGTCCGAGAAACGCTTTCAGGCAGGCGACGTGCCCGAGCTCGACCTCCTCAAGGCAAGGCTCGCCGAGTCCACCTATGACGTGCAGCGTCGAGTCGGTCTCCGCCGGGTGATAAGAGCCAAGCAACAGCTCAATATAATCATGGGACGCTCTCCCGAGAAAGCAATCGCCGTACCGAGACTGCCTCCCTTTCTCAAAACCGAGGGTATGATCAACGCCGCCACGGCGAAAAATCCTCTCCTGCCCAATTTCGCCATCGATATGCCGCCCTTGCAGAGCTATCTCGACCGGGCCATGGAAAACCGCTACGAGCTCAAGACCGTCAAGCAGGAAATCAACGTCAACAGCGCCAATCTCAAAAAGGCTTACGGCAACATCATTCCCAATCCCCAGTTCTGGCTGGGCAGCTCGATCTCAGGCAACCCTCCCATCGGTCCCAAGCTTAGCGCCTATTATTTCGGGGTGAATGTCCCCACCAACCTGACGGACTTCCAGCAGGGCAATATAGCCGAATTCAAAGCCACCGCCCGGCAGCTCAAATATCAGATGGGGGCCCAGGAGAACATTATCACCGCGGAGGTGAGCTCCGCCTACAACAATGTCCTGGCCGCCAGGCAGTGGTTGAAGGTATACGAGGAGCATGTTCTGGCCGATTCATACGAAGTAGCGCGCCTGGCGCGCCGGAGTTACGAGGTGGGGCAGGCGGACATCACTTCCACCCTCCAGGCTCAGCAGAACAACGTCCAGATCAGAAGCAATTATCTCGAGGCCATCGCTCTTTATCAGAACGCCTTTACTGAGCTGGAGATGGCCTGCGGTGAGCCGCTTCTGGAAGCCGAGTAAAGCCCGGGAATAATAACAGGGTCAGCGAGGAGGCGGCTCATTTGAACGCCGAGTTTCCCCCGGATCTGGAAGAACGCTACGAGCTCGTACGCAAGCTCGGCAGCGGCGGCATGGGCCTTGTATTTCTGGTGAGGGACAAAACCCTGGGCAAGACCGTGGTGATCAAAACGCTTTCCACCACGACACCGACCCAGGAGCAGCTGGTGAGCTTCCAGAAAGAAGCCAGGGCTGCCGGTCGCCTCCAGCACCCGCAAATCATCGCGACTTTCGATTTCGGTATCACCGGATCCGGCAATCCTTATATGGTACTGGAGTATGTGCCGGGGCGAACCCTCAAAGAAGCCATCGAATCGCGCTCCACCCTCTCTCTTCGCAGTATCCTCACGATCATCGAGAAGCTCGCTCGAGCCATGGCCCACGCCCACGACAGCGGCATCATCCACCGTGATTTGAAACCGAGCAATATACTCCTTATCGAGGGCGAAAACAGCGAGGTCGACATAAAAGTCATCGACTTCGGCATCGCTCATCTTTTCGAGATCGAGCCCGGCAAAGGCTTCGAGAGCAGCGGCGGCAAGATCATCGGCAGCCCGCCTTATATGAGCCCGGAAGCCGTGCGGGGCGAGACTGCCACCAGATCATCGGATATCTATTCCATGGGCTGCCTGGTCTTCGAGATATTCACCGGCGCTCCGCCGTTTCGGGATAAGTCCCCGATGATTACCATGAAAATGCAACTGGAAAAGAAAGCCCCGCGCCTCGACCGGACTCTCGAAAAGCTCTGCCGGGAGGACGCCATAGCCCACGAGCTGGCGGACCTCATCGACCGTTGCCTGGCAAAAGACCCCGGGCAGCGCCCGACTGATATGCATGAAGTGGCGGAGATAGTCGCCGGCATGCTTGCTGATCTCCATTCCGAGAATCAGGACCAAAGCGCGGTCCGGGCAAGAGTAATCGAGCTCGGGAAGGTCGATCTGTACGGACGCTCGAATCTGGCTTTCAGCCCAACTCTTTCCGGCAGCGGGCTGGGCCGAAGAGGTCTGGTTACCCTGCTCATCCTGATCGGAGCCGGTGCCGCCGGGGCAGTCTATATGATCGACCAGAATGCCAGGAAAAGCTCATCGGAAGCGGTCACAGGCCGGAGCGGTCCGGTTCCTTCCTCCGAAGTCCTGGTACAGGGCCTCGGGGAATATACCACCGGTTTCGATACCATGATCAAAGACGAGGATCTGGAAGGAGGCAAGCTCGAGCTCACCGATCTCAGGACTCTGGACCTGGCGAGCAGTGCCATCACCGACCGGGGCGCGGGAAGCCTGCCTCTCTACAAGCAACAGATAATTCTGGATCTGACAAGAACAAGAATCACCGATCGAGCCCTCACCCCCATCGCCACCATGTCGTCCCTCCACAAAATCTACCTGAGAGGCACGGCAGTCACCGACGAAGGTTTAGAAAAGCTCATCGGCATGCCCGGGCTCGATTCTCTGGACCTGGGCTATACCGGCATAACCGATCGATCGGTGAAATCCATGTCCGAGGAAATGAGCCTCAGAGAGATCCGTATCGATCACTGCCCGGGTGTCACCCTGGACGGCGTCCGTTCCCTGAGCCGGGCGCCGAAGCTGGCAAAGCTTCGCCTGGGCGACGAGAAAGAATCGAAGCTGAAAGCGCTCCAGGGCGGCGAGGAAATCGTCCAGCTCACCGCCTCCGAGTCCGTTCTGGATAGCAAAGATGTCGAGGCCCTGGCGAAACTCCCGAAGCTTCGCACCCTGATTCTCAATCGCAGTCGCATAGACAGGCAGACCTTCCTGGCCCTCGCCCGCCTCAAGAGCCTCCTCAAACTAAGCATTACCGGCTGCCCCGGTCTCGACGAGGCCGATGTCGCACGGTTCAAAGCGATCAACGGATACAAAACAAAGGTCCAGGACTCCGTATCATGGATGCATTGAGCCTCGCGATCGGGCTTCGGTGCGGCTCGTGGACAGGGGCATTTGCTTCGACATGAAGAGCTTGTAGAGAGCCGGCACCACTACGAGAGTGAGCAGGGTGCTGCTCACCATGCCGCCAACGATAACGATAGCCAGCGGCTGCTCGAGCTCGCGACCGGCACCGCCCATGACGGCAAGAGGGAGCATTCCGAACGAAGCGGTCAATGCCGTCATCAAGACCGGTGCCACCCGATCCAGGGCGCCCCTCATGATCGTCTCCTCCAGGCTCAAGCCGCTGCTCATCAGGGCGTTCATATGCGAAATCATGAGAATCGAGTTCCGCGTCGAGATACCGAAGAGACTGATGAATCCGATCAGCGAACCGAGAGTGAGAACATTGCCGGTCAGGGCCACAGCGATAATGCCCCCGATAAAAGCCAGGGGAAGATTGCTCGCCACGAGCACGGTGAGCTTCCAGGAGCCCAGTGCCTGGCGCAGCAGAATGAAGATAGCGATAAGAGTGAGGCTGGCGATAAGGAGAAGATTCCGGCTCGACTCCTGCTGGGCTGCATACTGTCCTGCGTAAGCGATATAGTAGCCACGGGGGAGTTTCACCTTCTCGGCGATCCGCGCTTTGATATCATTGACGGTGCTCACCACATCACGTCCTTCGGTGTTGGCTTGTACGACTATGCGCCTGGTGACGTTTTCTCTGACAATCACGCTGGGTCCTTCCACGAGGCGAACCGAAGCCACTGTCGAGAGAGGAATGCGCCCACCGGACGGGGTATCGATCAGGGTCGACTTGATGAGATCGAGATTGTGCCGGAAGGGCGCATCTATCCATACTTTCAAATCGAAGAGACGCTGCCCTTCGAGAACCCGGGAAACGACTTTTCCCTGAAAGATCGTCTCGATGCTATCCATGAATTGTTGCGAGGTGATGCCATAACGGCTTGCATTGAGCCGGTCCATGGTGATCGATACACGATCCACCATCACCTGGGGCTCGGTGCGGACATCCACCGCGCCCTTGACCGTTTTGGCCGCGGCCTCGGTTTCCGATGCCAGGGAGCGGAGCACCGCCAGGTCCGGACCGAAGATTTTGATTACTATATTGGCCTTGGTACCGCCGGAGAGGACCTCGTCCATGCGATGCGAGATAAAAGACCCGACATCGAAAACGATCCCGGGAATCTCGTTGAGATGATAGCGGACATCTTTGAGTATCTCGTTGAGCGACTCATCGGAGGGCTTGAGCTGGATATCGAACTCCGAGAAGTTCGGACCGCCGGCCATGTCGTCTGTCTCGGCACGCCCGGCCCACTGAGCCATGGCGGTGACATCCTTGCGACCCAGCATGGTCCGCTCGAAACTGCCCCCCATACGCGTGGTTGCCTCGAGACTCTGACCGGCCCTGGCTATGACAGTGACGATCAGGCTGTCTTCCCGGAACTGAGGCAGGAAGTCCTCGCCCATGGTGGGTAGCAGGAAAGCGGTAGAGACGAAAAGACTGAACGCCAGGAAGACCACCAGGCCAGGACGCCAGAGAACCTGACCGAGAGTACGCTCGTAAAGCCCTTTGATCTTGGTTACGGTGAAAGGCTCGCTCTCCGGCAGGGGCAGAGAGCCGTCACGACAGAGGAAATACATGCAGAGCGCCGGAGTCACTGTCAGAGCCGTGAACAGGCTGGCCAGAATCGCTGTCACATAGGAGAAGCCCAGAGGAGCGAAGATATGCCCCGTGACGCCGGGCAGGGTGAAGACCGGCACGAACACCACCACCACTATGAAAGTGGCGTAGACCACCGCCGAGCGGACCTCCACACAGGCATCATAGACGACCATATAAGCCGGTCTGGGGCTGTCGCTGAGCTTGTTCTCCCGGAGCCTGCGATAGACGTTTTCCACGTCTATGATGGCATCATCCA